>DATBCM010000494.1:0-3381 GCA_036270455.1 Gemmatimonadales bacterium
TGACCCGCGAGATGGGGAAGGTCCTCCTGGAGACGCGGGGGGACGTCCAGGAAGGAATCGATACCGCCTACTACGCGCACACCGAGGGCCGCCGTCTCTACGGCAAGACGGTGCCTTCCGAGCTGCGCAACAAGTGGGCGATGAGCTTCCGGCGGCCCATCGGAACGGTCGGCGTGATCACGCCCTTCAATTTTCCGCTCGCCGTCCCTACCTGGAAAATCTTCCCCGCACTGCTCTGCGGAAACGCGGTCATCTGGAAGCCCTCCGAGGACGTGCCGCACACGGCGCACCTCCTGGTCGAGATTCTCCTCGAGGCCGGTCTGCCTCCCGAGGTCATCCAGCTGGTGCATGGCGGCGGGGCCGCGGGGAAGGCGCTGGTCGAGCATCCCGACGTCGGGGTGATCTCGTTCACCGGGTCGACCGAGACGGGGTCGCTGATCGGCGCCACCTGCGGGCGGATGCACAAGCGGCTCTCGCTCGAGATGGGCGGGAAGAACGCGATGATCGTGATGGACGACGCCGACCTGGACCTGGCACTCGACGGCGTGCTGTGGGGTGCGTTCGGCACCACGGGCCAGCGCTGCACCGCCACCAGCCGGCTCATCCTGCAGGCCGGCATCCACGACCGGTTCGTGAAGATGGTCGCCGACCGCGCCCAGAAGCTGCGGCTCGGCCCCGGACTCGATGCCCAGACCGAGGTGGGGCCCCTCATTCATGAGGCGTCCCGCAACAAGGTCGACCAGTACGTAGGGATCGCGAGAGAGCAGGGCGCCACGGTCCTGATCGGCGGCGCGAAGGCGACGGGGAGGGGACTCGACCGCGGCTGGTTCTATCAGCCGACGCTCTTCGTCGGCGTGAAGCCCGGCATGCGCGTCGAGCAGGAGGAGATCTTCGGCCCCGCGTTGTCGGTGATCAAGGTCCAGGACCTGGATGCGGCGATCACCGTCAACAACGACGTGGTCTACGGACTCTCGAGCGCGCTCTACTCACGCGACGTGAACGCCGCCTTCCGGGCGCTGAACGAGCTCGACAACGGCATCACCTACGTCAACGCGCCGACCATCGGCGCCGAGGCGCACCTGCCGTTCGGGGGTGTGAAGCAGACGGGGAATGGGCATCGCGAAGGCGGCTGGGCGGTCTACGACTTCTATTCGGAGATCAAGGTCGGGTACGTGGACTACTCCGGGAGACTGCAGCGCGCCCAGATCGATACCGAAGCGTGAAGCGCGCGAGGCCGGTCCCGGCCGTCCTCGCGTTTCTGATGGCCGGCGCGTGTGGGCGCCATCAGGCTCTCCAGACCTGGAGCGACACGTCCCCCCACAGCGTGACCTTCGTCGCCGTGGCGCCCGGGGTGCAGCTCGAGGTGCTCGACTGGGGCGGGACGGGGCCGAACCTCGTGTTTCTCGCAGGCCTCGACGACGTCGCCCACGGGTTCGACGACTTTGCGCCGCAGTTCCGCGATCACTTCCACGTGGTGGCCATCACCCGCCGCGGGTACGGGGCCTCGACGCAGACCCCCACCGGGTACGATCTCGCGACCCGGCTGCACGACCTTACGGCGGCCCTCGATTCCCTGAATATCGGGAAGGCCATTCTGGTCGGGCATTCCATGGCGGGGGACGAGCTGACCGGGTTCGCCGGAACCCACCCCGACCGGGTGATCGCCCTGGTGTATTTCGACGCCGCCTACGATCACTCCATCTTGAACGACCTGATCGGCTCCTTCCCCCAGCAGCCGCCATTGTCCGCGGACTCGGCCTCGCCCAAGGCGTTCCAGCACTATCAGCTGGTGACGTTCGGAATGCTCAACCCCGAGGCGCAGATCCGGGCCACCGAGGTCTTCGACGCCCGAGGGCACCTCAAATCCGATGTGACCCCAGGGACCGTCGACTCGCAGATGCTGGCGGGGGCGGGGCACCCGGACTACTCGAAGGTGCACGCGCCGGCGCTCGCGATCGATGCCGTGATCGACTCTGCCCCTCAGCTGTTCCCGCGGTGGAGCAAGCTCGACGACTCGACGCGGGCTCAGGGCCGGCGCTTCGCAGACCAGATCACGGCCTGGGGTGCCGCCCAGCGGGCGCTCTTCAAGAAGGGTGTGCCGGCGGCCCGCGTGATCGAGCTGCACGGCGCGAACCACTACGTCTTCTATTCCAACCGAAGCGACGTGGTCCGGGAGATGCGGGACTTCCTCTCCCATCTCCCAGGCTGAAGCCGGGTTGACGTTTTTCCGTACCGCCCGGCACGATTCGGGTGCAGGTGATCGCCCTCACATGCCGCATTGTGTGTCGTGGCGCACACCATCAGGGAATCACTCGTCATCATCCTGAACGCCGGCGGCTCACCACTCGACGATGACGCGCTCCGCGAATTCGACGGCGTGTCACCCGTGTGGGTCAGGGTGGAGCGCGAAGGACGGTCGTCGTGTCTCGCGGCGCGCGTTCGTCACGTCGAGTCGCTCGCCCTCTTGGGGGTCCGGATCCGGGAGTGGGGGGGTGCCCGGGGGTGGACAGTGACCGTTGCGCCGTGCAGCCCCCCCCGCTAACGTACGATATATGCACGACTTGGGGGCTCCCCAGAGTTCGCCCCGCGCGCCACTCCCGCGTGAGCTCTCGCATCCCCCTGAAAAACGCCGTTCGAGAATCGCCCGATGGTTCGACAGCTGGATGCGCACGTTGGGTATGGCGTTCGTGCTGTTCCTCATCATCCGCACGTTCCTCCTCGAAGCGTTTCAGATTCCGAGCGGCAGCATGGAGCGTACGCTGCTCATCGGTGACTTCCTGTTCGTGAACAAGGCCGTGTTCGGTGCCGTGATTCCCGGTACGCATACGCGGCTTCCCGGATTCGCGACGCCCGGCCGTGGCGACGTGGTTGTCTTTCCGTATCCCCGGCATCCCGACACGACGTTCGTGAAGCGCATCGTCGGCGTCGGCGGCGATACGCTCCAGATGATCGAAGGCCGGATTCTCGTGAACGGGGTCCGGCAGGCCGAGCCGTACGTCGAGCGCACGGACAGTCTGCGCAACGAGTGCGACGCCGGTTTCGCCTGGCAGGTGGCGTTTCTCGCGGATACGTCGGCGGCGGCGCGGGGCCGGTATCGGCCCTGCCGCGACGACTGGGGCCCGCTGGTGGTGCCACCACATAAGTTTTTCGTGATGGGGGACAACCGCGACATTTCGCTCGATTCCCGCTACTGGGGATTCGTGGACGAGAGCGCAATCCGCGGCCGGCCCCTCATAGTGTACTGGAGCGTCGACCGGGAAGCGCACGATCATTTCCCGTGGCTCAACGACATCCGGTGGTCGCGGCTGGGCTCACTGATTCACTGAAGTCTTCGTTCATGCACGGAGGAAGAGGGACCCCATGCAACTGAACACGGCGAGG
>DATBCM010000495.1:0-2329 GCA_036270455.1 Gemmatimonadales bacterium
CCCCCAGCACGCGGTTGTAGTCGGCTCCCTCGACGCGATCGGTATATGCGACCCCGGCGGTCGAGCTCGCCCCGAGGTCCGTGGAGACGCGCAGGAGGTTGTAGACGGGATTCTTCCCCGTGGCCGGATCGACGGCGTCCACCGCGCCGAGGTAGGCGAGGTTGGTGCCTCCGGCCTTGCCGGTGAGCTTGGCACCCGCCACCGGCTGAATGATCTGGCGCGTGTAGATGAGGGCATTCGGCGTGTCGTACTGCTCGAGGCCGTCGAGGAAGAAGGGCCGCTTTTCGGGATAGAACAGCGCGAAGCGCTGGTTCACGGTCACCTGGGCGGCGTCGGCTTCCACCTGGGAGAAATCGGGGTGCGCGGTGGCGGCCAGGCTCAGGTTGCTGGTGAGCCCCCAGTGCAGGGTCCCGCCGATTTCCGGAGTGCCGCGGTAGAGATAGCGCCCGACCGCCGCAGAGTCACCTTCGACCTTGGTCGTGAATTCCGGCGTCACGTCCATCACCAGCCCGCGGTGCAGATCGGAGAGCCCGGTGAGGGTGCCCGCCTGGATGAGGAAGCTGGCGTTGGCGCGCACGACCGGAGTCCAGGTGTCCTGGTACCCCGAGTGGGTCACGTACCGAATGACCTGAAGTCCCCAGGCCTGGGGATTGACGCTCTGGTACCTGATGCTCTTGAACGGGATCCGGACCTCGACCTGGTACCCCCACGGGGTGACGTGCCCGCGGGATTCCCAGACGAAGTCGGGATTGAGATCGATGACTCCGTCGAAGCGCCCGGTGGCCGCGTTCCCGCCTCCGGCGGCACCCGCCAAACCCTCACTCCGGACCCCGTCCTCCTGCACGCCCAGCGGATTCACGGCGAACTCGAGGGCGCGCCGGTGGTCGTGGTAGGTGTCGAGCAGGATCTGGACGTTGTCGTCCGCGTCGATGGCATCGCGATCGGCCATAGTGGCGCGGACCAGATCGCCGTGGGGCTCGAACGCGCGAATGCCGAAGTAGATCGCGTCGGGGCCGTACCACACCAGCACCTGCGTGGAGTCGGCGGCCGACAACCCGTCGACGGGCGTGTACTGGGAGAAGCCGGTGAGGAGGGCGGCCTGGCTCCAGACCGGCTCGTCCAGGTTGCCGTCGATCGTGACGCGGGCGTCCACGCGGGGAATCGCGACGGTGAGCGCGCCGCTGCGTCCGGCGAAGACGGGTCGCGGGTCGCCGCCTTGCGGACCCTGGAGCGCGAGCAGGAGCGGGATCAGCACGCCCGGAAGCTAATCGGGGAGCCGGAAGAGTGAAGAGGGAAGAGGGATGAGCGACTCACTCTTCCCGCTTCCCTCTTCCCACATCCCCGCTCGTCGCGATTCTACGCCACTCGTCTCGCGCTACTCGTATCTCAACGCGTCGATCGGATCGAGACTGGCGGCCCGGCGGGCGGGCCAGACGCCGAAGAGGAGTCCGACCAGCGCGCTGAAGAAGAAGGCGAGGACGATCGCGAAGATCGAAATCGACGTATTCCAGTGGGCCAGCTGGGACAAGACGATGGCGCCGCCCGTCCCGAGGACGATGCCCACGACCCCCCCGGCCATGCAGAGGACGAGTGCCTCGACCAGGAACTGGAACAGAATATTGAACCGCGTCGCGCCCAGCGCTTTGCGCACGCCGATCTCGCGCGTGCGTTCGGTGACCGACACCAGCATGATGTTCATGATCCCGATACCGCCTACGATGAGACTGACGGTGGCGATGCCGGCGAGCAGGAACCCGAAGGTCTGCGCCGTGTCCTGGAAGGTCGACAGAATGTCGGTCTGATTCCGAATCTGGAAATCGTCGTCCATCCCGGGACGGATCTTGTGCTGGCGGCGCAGGATCGACTCGATTTCGATCATCCCGAGATTCATGTTGGCGAGGTCACCCACTTCGACGGTGAGATCCCGGATGCGGTTCGATCCATAGATCCGGTACCGGGCGGTCTGGAGCGGGATGAGAATCTGTTCGTCCGGATTGTTGAACCCCTGCGACCCCTTGTTGGACAAGATGCCGATGATCTCGAATGGAATCCCGCGGATCTGGAGCTGCTGACCGATCATCGCCTGCGGATTCGCGTTGAGGTCGCTGGGCACCTGCCCGCCCAGGACCGCGTACCGTTTGCGTGCGTCGTCCTCGCCGGGCGTGAACATGCGCCCCGCCACCATCGAGTAGCTGTGCACGTCGAAATAGTTGGCGGTGCTTCCGAGCACCGTCGTGTTGATGTTCTGGTTGGAGTACTGCACTTGCAGATTTCCCGACAGCTCAGGCACCACTTCACTGATGTAGTGCTTGTTGTTGAGCATGGCGGT
>DATBCM010000496.1:0-3620 GCA_036270455.1 Gemmatimonadales bacterium
CGAGCGCCCCCCGCGGTCCAGCACCAGCAGGCGGGAGGCGGAGCGGTCGGCGAGCGGCGTCTGGGCAATGCGGTCCGGCGGCAGGTCGTAATCGAAGTCGCCGGTATGAAGGGAGCTCGTCACCCGTCGAAGATGCTCGGCTGCTCGGGCGTCGCGGGAGGGGGAAATCCGAAGTGCCGGTACGCGGCGGCCGTGGCGCAGCGGCCCCGCGGCGTGCGCGCCAGGAATCCCTGCTGCATCAGGAAGGGCTCGTACACTTCCTCGAGGGTGCTCGGATCCTCGCCGACGGCGGCCGCGATGGTGGTGAGCCCCACCGGGCCACCCGCAAACTGCTCGATGATGGTCTTCAGGAGCCGCGCGTCCATGTCGTCCAGCCCGAACTCGTCCACGTCCAGGCGGGCCAACGCGTCCTGGGCGACGGCCGCGGTGATCTTGCCGCCGGCGCGTACCTGTGCGAAGTCGCGCACGCGCTTGAGCAGCCGGTTGGCCACGCGCGGCGTCCCGCGGCTCCGCCGTGCGATCTCCACGACGCCCGCCGCATCGGCCGGCACGTCGAGGATCTTCGCGGAGCGGGAGAGGATGTGCGTGAGGTCGTCGGGCGGATAGTACGACAGCCGCTCCACCAGCCCGAACCGCGCGCGCATCGGGGGCGTGAGGAGGCCGAACCGGGTGGTGGCGCCGATGAGCGTGAAGCGCTCGAGGGCCATCGGCAGGCTCTGGGCGTGCGGGCCATCCGCGATCCGGACATCCACGCGGAACTCCTCCATGGCCGGATAGAGGAACTCTTCGAGGGCTGGCCGGAGGCGGTGAATCTCGTCGATGAAAAGAATGTCGCCGGGCTTGAGTGTTGTCAGCATCCCGACCAGATCGCCCGGGCGTTCGAGCACGGGTCCCGAGGTGATGCGGATGTCGACGCTCATCTCCTTCGCCATCAGGAGCGCCAGCGTGGTCTTGCCGAGCCCCGGGGGGCCGAAGAAGAGCGTGTGGTCGAGGGGCTCGCGGCGGCGGCGCGCCGCGTCGATCGCGATCTGCAGGGATTCCTTGACCTTCGGTTGGCCGACGAACTCGTCGAGCCGGGAGGGCCGGAGGGCGGCGTCGGAGAGCCGCTCGTCCGGCAACGCGTCCGGGGTGGTGACTTCGGGCCGGCTCACGAGCCGAGCGGCCGCGCCTGCCAACGGACGGGGCGGGCCTCGGCCTCGATGTCGTGCCGGGTGTGGCAGGTCACACACGCGTCGATGGCGTGCCGCTCTCCATCTTCGACGAGGCGGCGGTTGGTGCTGCCACAACGGGTGCAGATCCACTCGGCGGTCTTCATCGTCATCCGTGGGTGAGGAGTTGCAGGGCCCGCCGCACCAGGGGCTCAGTGCCGTCGGCGTCCGGCTGGGTCCCCGATTCACTGAGGGCGCGCCGCACCGCACGGTCCGAATCCGCGGGCGAGTACCCCAAGCGCTCGAGCGCCTGTCGCGCGGCGCGGGCGCCACCGCCGAGGGGCGCGGGCGTCCCACCGGCGGCGCCCCCTTCCACAAAGTCGCCCACCTTGTCGGCCAGTTCAAGCGCCAGCCGCTCGGCCGTCTTCTTCCCGACTCCCGACACGGACGCGAGCGTCGCGGCGTCGCGGTCGCGGATGGCCCGGGCCCCGCGCTCCAGTCCCAAGGCCGAGACCAGGGCCAGCGCCAGCTTGGGCCCGACACCCGAGACCGTCATCAGCCGCTGGAAAAACCGGCGCTCCGTCTCCGCCCCGAACCCGTACAGCGTCCAGGCATCGTCGCGGACGACCAGCTCCGTAGCGAGAGTGACCTCGCTCCCGGCCGGTCCCAGCCGCTCGAGCACGCTGACCGGGACGACGACCTCGTAGCCCACTCCGGCCGCCGTGTCGATGGTGACGCGGTCGCCCTGGACGCCGGCGAGGCGGCCGGTGAGCCGGGAGATCACGAGCGGATGATGTGGGTGAGGGCGACCGCGACCCCGTCGGCGGCGTCGGACGGTTTCGGCGTGGTGCGGAGCCGGAGCAGTTTGGCGACCATCGCCGCGACCTGCGCTTTGGGCGCGCCACCGGCGCCGACCACGGTCTTCTTGATGCGCGCGGGAGAGTACTCGGCGATGGCGACGCCGCCCTGGACGGCGGCCAGCAGGACTACGCCCCGGGCATGCCCGAGCACCAGCGTGGTCCGGACGTTCTTATGATAGAAGGCGTCTTCGAGGGCGAGGTGGGTGGGGTGGTGGCGCGCGATGAGCTCGACGATGCCGGCATACAACTCGGCGAGCCGGACCTCGAGCCTCCCGGAGCGCGGCAGGCGGATCACACCGCATTCGATCAGGTGTCCGAACCTCCCTCCCGGGCCCCCGTTGCCGTTGCGCTCGACGATCCCGTACCCGGTCACCGCCGTCCCCGGGTCGACGCCCAGGACCCTCACGTCATCCGTCGATCGCCGCCAGCGCCTCGGCGTCGATATCGAAGTTGGAGGACACCTTGGCCACGTCGTCGGACTCCTCCAGCGCCTCCACGAGGGCCAGGAGACGCTTGGCGTCTCCCGTCTCGACTTTGACCGTGTTTTTCGGAATGCGCGCGATCTCGGCGCTCTGCACCTTGAGTTTCTTCGCCGCCAGCGCGTCGCGCACCGCGTGCAGCTGGGCCGGCGGGGCGGTGACCACGAAGACGTCGCCGTCTCTCACGAAGTCGTCGGCACCCGCGTCGAGCGCCGCCTCCATCGCGATATCCTCGTTCACGCCCTGCGTCTCGAGCAGGATCTGTGCTTTGCGGTCGAACATCCAGGCGACCGAGTTCGTCGCGCCGAGGTTGCCGCCGTGGCGCGAGAAGACGTGACGGATATCGGCCACCGTGCGCGTGGGGTTGTCGGTGGTGGCGTCGATCATGATCGCCGCGCCGCCGGGTCCGTACCCCTCGTAGGTCACCTCTTCGTACATCACGCCGGCCAGCTCGCCGGTGCCCTTCTTGACGGCCCGGTCGATGTTGTCCGCGGGCATGTTCTCGGCCTTGGCCGCATCGATGGCGGTGCGGAGGCGCGCGTTCCCGTCTGGATCACCCCCGCCCGCTTTCGCGGCGATGGTGATTTCGCGGATGAGACGGGTGAACAGGGCGCCCCGCTTGCGGTCGGTCACCGCTTTCTTGCGCTTGATCTGCTTCCATTTACTGTGGCCTGCCATGCGTCGCTCCCGCCGCGTCCGAAATGGTTTGCTGAACGGAACTTACAACTTGACCCGAGGGTGCCGCCACGGCTAGGATTCGCCCCCATGCAGCGACCCTTGGTGCTGACATTGCTGGCCGCCGTCGCCCTCGCGGGGTGTAACCGTCCCGGGCAGGTCTCCCGCCACACCATCTCGCAGTCTCTCAAAGGGGTGATCGTTTACCCCCGCTCCACGCTGGTCGACATGTCTTCGGGAGACAGCGCGGGTCAGCTGACGTTGGCGAGTCCGGACGCCCCCGATACGGTCGCCTCCTGGTTTCGCACCAGCCTCGACCTGAATCACTGGACCCTGCAGAATGACGCCCGCCAGCCCGACGGGTCGATCCTGATCTACGCGGAACGGAACACCCAACCCCTGTGGATCAGCATCCAGCGAGCGACGGGTGGGCCGGGATCGACGTTCACGGTGACCGG
>DATBCM010000497.1:0-4363 GCA_036270455.1 Gemmatimonadales bacterium
GTCCCCCCGATATCAATCCCGACGACGTAGCGCACCGGTCTCCTCGATCGCGGCGATCACCCGTTCCACGGAAAGATCCCACATACAGCGATGATGTCCCAGCGGGCACTCGGCCGGCCCGTGCTTCGAACAGGGTCGGCACGCCAGGTCCGCCACCTCCACGACGCGGTCCACCGGGTACAACGGTCCGAACCCGAATGACGACAGCGTGGGACCGAAGATCGCCACGGTCGGTGTGCCGACCGCCTGGGCGAAGTGCAGGGGCGCGCTGTCGTTGGTCACGAGCAGACGGCACCGGGAGAGCAGCGCCGCCGACTCCCGCAGTGTGAGGCTCCCGCACCCGCTCGCGGCCTTGCCCCCCGCATTCCGCACGGCCGCGACGATCGCTCCGGCGAGGGGCTGGTCCCCGCCGCCTCCGACCACCGCGATCGTATGACTCGGCGCCAGCCGGCCCGCGAGGGCGGCGAAGTGCGGCCAGCGCTTCGTGCCCCAGATGGACCCCGGCGCCAGGGCCACGACGTCGTTCCCCAGTCCCTCGGACTCGAGAAACGCCGCGGCCGCTCCATGATCCGCGGGCGTGAGCCCGATGCTCGGCGTCCGGATCGCCTGCGGGTCGCCCGCGAGCGCCAGCAGGCGGTCCACCTCATGGCCGCTCGTGGGGCGCTTCCGGCTTTCCGAATACAGCGACCGCCATCCGTCCCGGAAGCCCACGCGCCGGGGGACCCGGGCCCACCAGACCAGGAGCGCACTGCGCAGGGACCGGTGCGGCACATACGCGACTTCATAGTGCGCTTCCCGGAGCCGCCGCGCGAGGGCGGCGAAGCCGCTCCAGCCACGGTCGGCGCCGCGCTTGTCATAGCGGATCACCTGCCGGACCGCGGGATGGGTATCGAGGAGGGGCGCCGCGGCGGGGGTGGTGACCACGTCCACCGGACCGTGCCGGGCCGCGAGCGCCCGGAGCAGGGGCGTCGTCAGCACGACGTCTCCCAGAAACGCCGTTTGCACGACGAGACTAGTCAACCTGCAGCACCGCCAGGAACGCCTCCTGCGGGATCTCGACGGTGCCGACCTGCTTCATGCGCTTCTTTCCTTCTTTCTGCTTCTCCAAGAGTTTCCGCTTCCGGGTCACGTCACCTCCGTAGCACTTGGCGGTGACGTTCTTCCGGAGGGGGCGGATCGATTCCCGGGAGATGACCTTGGTGCCGATCGCGGCCTGGATCACCACCTCGAACAGCTGGCGGGGAATCAACTCCTTCAACTTCTCCGCTATCTTCCGTCCCCACTCGTACGCCTTGTCCTTGTGGATGATGACGCTGAAGGCGTCCACCGCGTCCCCGTTCAGCAGCATGTCGAGCTTCACCAGGTCGGAGCGACGGTAGGCCAGGAACTCGTAGTCCAGGGACGCGTAGCCCCGCGAGATGGTCTTCAACTTGTCGTAGAAGTCGAGGATGATCTCGGCGAGCGGAAACTCCCAGCTGAATTCCACGCGGGTCGGATCGACGTAGTGCATGCCGAGATACACGCCGCGCCGTTCCTGTCCGAGCTTCATCATGGCGCCGATGTAGTCGGAGGGCGCGAGCACGCGGGCCTTCACGTACGGCTCCTCGATGCGATCCACCGCCGAGCCGTGCGGCATCAGCGAGGGATTCTCGACCAGCTCCTTCGCCCCGTCGGTCTTGTAGACGTGGTACTCCACGTTGGGGACGGTGGAAATGAGATCCAGGTCGAATTCCCGCTCGAGCCGCTCCCGGACGATCTCCATGTGAAGGAGGCCCAGGAATCCGCAGCGGAACCCGAAGCCCAGGGCCACCGACGATTCGGGTTCATAGTGGAGCGAGGCGTCATTGAGCTGGAGCTTTTCCAGGGCATCCCGGAGCTCCTCGTACTGCTCGGCGTTGGTCGGGTACAGTCCCGCGAACACCATGGACTGGATGTCGCGATACCCGGGGAGCATGGGGACCTCGATGTGCCCGGCGTCGAGAATGGTATCCCCCGGCCGGGTCTCCTGGACCCCCCGGACGTTCGCGACGACGTAGCCGACTTCCCCGGCCGCGAGCTGTTCCACCGGCTTATGCCCGAGCTGGAGGTTGCCCACTTCGTCGACCTGATAGTGGTCGTCTTTGTGGGCCCCGAATACGATCTGCATGCCCGACTTGATCACGCCGTCGACCACGCGGATGCTCGGGATCGCGCCCCGGAACCGGTCGTAGTAGGAATCGAAAATGAGCGCGCGGAGAGGCGCGGCCGGGTCGCCCTTGGGCGGGGGGATGCGCTCCACCACCGCCTCCAGGAGCTCGGGGACCCCGGTGCCTTCTTTCGCCGAGATCCGCAGGATCTCTTCCGGACGGGAGCCGATGAGGTCGTGCAGCTCCTGGGCCCGCCGGTCCGGCTCGGCGCCGGGGAGGTCGATCTTGTTCAGGACCGGGATGATCTCGAGCCCCGCGTCGAGGGCGAGAAACAGATTGGACAGCGTCTGCGCCTGCACCCCCTGGGACGCGTCCACCACCAGGATGGCCCCTTCGCACGCGGCCAGCGACCGCGAGACTTCGTAGGTGAAGTCGACGTGCCCGGGGGTATCGATGAGGTTGAGCTCGTAGATCTCGCCGTCCGCGGCGTGGTAATTCATGCGGACGGCGTTCAGCTTGATGGTGATCCCGCGCTCCCGCTCCAGGTCCATCGTGTCCAGCACCTGCGCCCGCATCAGCCGCTTGTCCAGCGTGCCGGTGCGTTCGATCAGGCGGTCGGCCAGGGTCGACTTGCCGTGGTCGATGTGGGCGACGATGCAGAAGTTGCGGAGGAGGGACTGGCGCATTGGGGGGAGAATATAGAGGGGGCGGGGGTCTGGGGTCGGCATCGGGGGCCGCGTATACACGCCTGACCCCCGACCCCCGACCCCTTATCTTGCGTTGCTCCTCATGCCCCCGATCACCGGCTGGTACGACCCCACGCCCAAGGGCGGTGCCCTGCGGCTCGCGGCCAACGGCTATCTGCCCGCCAACGGCGACCCCTCCGTGCGCCTGCCAGGGCTCCGTCGCGGAGACCTCGTGGTCCTCGATGGCGGGCGGGTCACGTCCGTGAACGGAGCGCCCCCGGAGCGTCTCGCGGACCGCCCCGAGTTCTCCAAGCTCGGCGCCGTGCATCCGGACCGCACGCTCCGCCTCGAAACCGGCAAGGCCTCGAGCCCGAGGACCGCCGCGATCCAGCGGGTCGTGGACCTGGTGTGCCCGCTGGGCTTCGGCCAGCGCGCCCTGATCGTGTCCCCTCCGAAAGCCGGCAAGACCGTGACCCTCCAGGCCGTGGCCGAAGCGGTGGCGCTCAACGCGCCCACGGCCACGCTCTTGATTCTCCTGGTCGACGAACGGCCCGAAGAGGTGAGTGAGATGGTGGACTGGGGGCGGGGCGAGGTGGTCGCGTCGAGCTTCGACCTTCCGCACGAGCGACATGTCGCCGTGGCCGATATGGTGTTCGAGCATGCCCGCCGGCAGGTGGAGCTGGGCCGGGACGTCGTCATCGTCCTCGACTCCCTCACCCGCCTGGCCCGCTCGCACAACACGGCCGGAGGACGGGGCAGTGGCCGGACCATGTCCGGGGGACTCGACGCCAACGCGCTGGCCAAACCCAAGGCCCTCTTCGGCGCGGCGCGGGCCGTTCCCGAGGGCGGCTCCCTCACCGTGATCGCGACGGCCCTGGTGGAGACGGACAGCCGGATGGACGACGTGATCTTCGAGGAGTTCAAGGGGACCGGCAACGCCGAGCTCCGGCTGTCACGGGAGCTGGCCGACCGGCGCATCTATCCCGCCGTGGACATCGCCGCGTCGGGTACCCGTCGTGAGGAGCTGCTCGGCGACGCCGCCACGGTCGAGGCCAAACAGAAACTGCGGCGGGGGCTTGTGGACCTGCCGCCGGAGCAGGGGATGCAGCAGCTGCTGTCCCTGTTGAAGCGCGCCCCGACCAACGGAGAGCTCCTCGCGGGCGTGCGCTAGCCCCTCAGGGTTTCCGTCGCCGCAGCTCCGGTTGTCCCTTCGGTGGGGGTGGCGGGGGGGACGACACCTGCCGTGGCGGCGGCGCTTTCATTGCCGGCCGCGGGGGCGGTGGGGGGGGCTCGCGCCGCGGTGACGGAGGTGCGTGCTGAGGCTGGCTGGCCTTCGGTGGCTTGGGCGTTGACTCGGGCGGCTTGTGCTTCGGATCCCGCTTACCAGTGTCCTGCGGCTGTTGAAGCAGGAACAAGGCGCAGGGGTAGTACGCCTGGGTGTCGCACTTCGATATGCCAGAGCGCGGCATCGGCCCTGGGATCGTGACGGTAAGCCCGGCGATGAGGGCGTAGTAAACGAACATTTGCTCCTCCCGAAAAGCCATGACGCAG
>DATBCM010000498.1:0-3562 GCA_036270455.1 Gemmatimonadales bacterium
GTGCCCCGCAGCTCGGCGACGTGTCCGAGAGCCCGCTGGATGAGGTCGAGTCCCGGGAACTGGGGGGCGCCATTGAACGGGCCATTGGCCGTCTCCGGCCCGAATACCGGTCGTGCATTTTGCTACGCCACGTCGAAGGCCATTCCTACGAAGAAATTGCCAAAATGCTGGATCTTCCGCTGGGTACCGTAAAAACGTATATCCATCGGGCGCGTAATGAGTTGCGGGTATACCTGGAAGGGGCCCGGGAGGAGTGACCGTGAAACCGGCACGGACGGCCACCCGTATGGAGACCGTATGAACGAACGACTGCAGACCCATCTGACCCCGGAGGAAGTCGAGCTCTGGGCCACCGGCCTCCTGAGCGCGGCCCGCACATTCCATCTGACGGATTGTGCCGAGTGCCTCGCCGTGGCGGAGCGCGAGCGCAAGCTGCTGGTCGAGCTGGCGCAGCTGCAGCGATTCGCCCCCTCGGCGGAGTTCGCCGAGAATGTGCTGGCTCAGGTCCGGATCCAGACGCCTTCGGGCAGCCATCACCCAGGCTGACCGGCTCAGGGTCCTCCGGGCCAGAGAGGCGCCTCTCTCCCTAACCCCGGGCTTGCGCCCGGGTTATGAAAACCCTCTCCACTTCAGTGTCCATGACCCCTGGCGCGAGCCAGGGGCTCAGCAGAGGCCACTCCTAAGCCCGCACCTCCGCCCCCACTCCCACGCCCAAGAGCCGCGCCGCACTCCCCCCGCGCACCGCGACCTCTACCTCACCACCGCTCCCCGCGTACGCCACGAGCTGTCCCGGGTCGACATCCCCGAACGTCTTCCGCAGTGGCCCGACCTCACTCCCCTCCACCGTGATCCGCACGCCCGCATCCACATCCTCGGCCCTGATGTTCGATACCAGCGTACCGAATCGATCGACATACACGACCTCGCCCAGCAGGGCGACCCCGTCCGCCCGGGGCTCGGGGAGTGGGGAGCGGCGCGCGTCCTCGATCGGGTCGCCCAGCTCGTCCAGGGACACGCCCATCGCGAGTCTGGCCGCCGCGGGAGCGAACACGTCGCGCCCATGAAAGGTGGACGCGGCCGAGGGTGGCACCGGCAACGAGACGAACTCCGCGTCGTCAGGAAGCGAGGTGAGCAATCCGTTGTCGGGCGCGACGAAGAAATGCCCCGCCGCCTGGGCGGCGAGGGCCCGGCGCGCCGTGCCGACCCCGGGGTCGACCACCACCAGATGGACGGTCCCGGGTGGGAAGCGCCGCCAGGCCCTGGCGAAGAGGAATTGGCCCGCCCGCACGTCGCCCGGCGGCACTTGGTGCGTGACGTCGATCAGCGTGGCCTCCGGCACGGCGGTGAGGAGCACGCCTTTCACTTCGGCGACATAGCTGTCGGTGACGCCGTAGTCGGTCAGCAGTGTGATCAGGGAGCTCATGCGGTTCGGGGCCGCCAGCGGCCGGACAGCCAGAGGACCGTCATGGCCACCCCGCGGAGCGTGGCAGTGAGCGAGATGGCCCACCAGATGCCGGTCACGCCCCAGATGCCGGACCACCACGCGGCGAGCGGGATCCGCGCGAACGTCAGACTCGAGCTCCAGACCATGGGCCAGAATGTATAGCCCGCGCCCGCCAGCGCGCCTTCGAGGATCAGCTCGAAGGTCTGACCGATCTGCGCCATCGCGATGATCCGGAGATAGCCGGTCCCGTTGGCAATGACCTGAGGGTCGGCCGTGAACAGCCGTACAAAAAACCGCGGCACCAGGAGGCAGGCGAGCGCGGTCGCGGTAGTGACGAGCAGGGCGTAGCGCACCGTCTGCCACGCGGCCATGCGTGCCCGGGCCTCGTCTTTCGCGCCCAGGCTCTGTCCGACGAGGGCGGCGGCCGCGAGGGTGAACCCCGTGATGGCCACGAAGCCGACGCCCTCCACCTTGTGCCCCACGCCGAGGGCCGCGAGGGCCGGCGTACCGAAGCGTGAGGTGAATCGGGTGAGCCACATGTACACCAGTGAGAAGAGGATCCCGCTCATCGAGTAGGGGAGCCCGATCCGAATGATATGCGGCGCCGCCGCCCAGTCGGGCGCGCGGAAGTGCATGTGCCCGCGGCGGAAGGCCAGCCACGCGAGAACGATGCAGGACAGACCCCGCACCATGACGGAAGCCAACGCCGCGCCCTCCACGCCCAACTTGGGAAATGGCCCCACGCCGGCGATCAGAAGCGGGTCGAGGACCGCGCAGAGCACCGCAGACCCCGCGAGCACGACGAAGGGAGTAGCGGTGTCCCCCGAGGAGCGGAACGTCGCCTCGAGCGCGAAGAATCCGAACAGGAGCGGCGCACCGAGGAGCCAGGTGTGGAGGTACGTGTGGCCAAGGGCCGCGACGTCCGGCGGGACCTGCATCATTTGGAAGAGCCGGGGGAGGATCGCGAGACCGCCCCCCATGGTCAGCAATCCAGCGATCAGCCGCGTGCCCAGAGCCGCCGCCGAAACTCGCGCCGCCTCGCCGGGCGCCCGTGCGCCATGCCGGCGCGCCGCCAGCGCCACCACTCCCACATCCAGCATCTCGGCCAGGTTGAGCATCAGCCACACGGTGAATCCAGCCGTGGACACCGCCGCCAGCGCGGCCGGGCCGATCAGCCGGCCTACCCAGATGCTGTCGATGACGAAGAAGCCCGTGTTGAACGCCATCATCCCGACGGTGGGCACGGCCAGGCGGAGGATGGTGCTGCGAAGGTCGCCGGTCGTGAGCCTCCCTACCGGCGGTACGGCTTCACTCACGGAGCGTGGACCTCGGCCAAGAACCGCGCGAACACCGGATTGCCCGGGTACTTTGCCGCGAGGCCGGTCACCAGCGCGCGGGCCTCGGCCGAGAGCGTCTGCCGCTGGTGCTTGTCCCGGGCCGCTTCCCGCTCCAACGCCGCGGCCAGCACCCAGATCGCCTCCACTTTGGCCAGATCCCCCCGCTCTGCCGCTCGACGTAGATCTGCGAGTCCGACATCCGCGTTGCCGGATCCGAGCCCGATGATCTTCGCAAAGAGACGGGACAGGGCACTCGCGCGCGCCAACCCATAGTGATAGACGCCGAGCCCCAGGTAACAGTCTTCGCAGGTGGAGTCGGTGGCCAACACCGTGGCGTAGGCGTCGCGCATGGCCTTTGCGTCCTTTCCGGCCCCCAGGGCGCTTCCGCGCAAGTCCCGCTCCCGCGCCCGATATCCGAGCGCGGTGCCGAGCCAGAACCTGGCGGTCGGGGTGGAGTCGGCGCGCGCGTGACGGATCGCGGCGTCGAGCAGGGAGTCGATCCGCGGCGCCTCGAAATCGTCCGAATCCTTGGCCTCCGCCCACCAGATATAGGCGGACGCCTGGAAAATCAGGGGCGCGGGATCGCTGGTGTCCTTCGCGGCGAGCGTCTCGAAGTACTGCGCGGCGGCCGGAAACGCACCGGAGTAGATCGTGTCGAGGCCGGCCCGGAGGTCAGGACGTTGGGGGTGGGGCTGCTGCAGGACCGCGAGAAGAAGCGGAAGGAGCCTCACTTCAGCGCGTCCGCCACGCGGCGGGCGACGTCACGCAGAGCCCTGGCCGC
>DATBCM010000499.1:0-2082 GCA_036270455.1 Gemmatimonadales bacterium
CAGGAACCAGATCTTGTACGCGCCCGTGGTCGTGTCGGCCGCAGCAGCGCCCACGGTGTCCGTTCCCTGGATAGCGAAGAGCATGCCGTGCGCCGACGCTGGACTCGACGTCCCGGCTATGGATCCAGAGACGTCCTGTGCCGTCGCGTGAATCACAGGCTTGAAGAGCACCCCCAGGGGCGCGGTGGAGGGCCCCATGAGAACGAAGCTCTGTGCGACGTTGAAGTCCACCACCAGATCGGTCTGGCCCGGGGCGACGTGGACGGGGCCGGCGAAGTTCACCTTGACACCGGTTTGCATCCCGCTAGGCACCCGCAGTGATGCGGAGGTGTCGCCATTCGCCAGGTGGAGCCCCGAATCGAATACCACACGGGCGGAGTCCACGATCAGGCGGAGTTGCTCATAGGAGCCCGTCGGAATGGTGGCGGAGCCGAGCAGCGCGGTCACGCCGTTTTGAAGCGCGAGGAGATCATAAACCGCTGCGGTGTCGGCGATGGTAATAGGCGCCGTGTCGCCGACCAGCTGCACCTTCGACACCCAGATCGTGGCGGACTTGAAGGTCGCACTGGGCGCGTCCGTCAGACGGAGGGTCACGGTGCCCATCTGAGGGCCCACACTCTGCATCCCCTGACACCCGGATAGGGCGGCGCCGGCGACAAGACCCGCAAGGAGAAGCATCCGGTTCGTATTCATCGTCAGATCCTCTTGAGTGACCCTTGAGATCGCGTGCCGATGGCGCGCGCCGGTACCTATGAAGAGCGCCCGGGGAGGGTCCCGGTAACGCTCGATGTCTGCCGCCTACGGCGCGTGCGGCCGCCCGGCCGGGCGCCCCTGGCTGGGGGGTACGCCGCCGCGGGCCTCAGTCGCGCGGGCCAATCCCGCGGCCGCTTGAGCCGGGGTCATCCCGCGTGCCAGGGCCGATTCGACCGACCCGGGGAAGCTGCCGAGGTCTCCGGGCGACACCCCGGACGCCAGGGCGACCGACACCAGCCGGACCGTCCCAGCAGCGGGCACACCCAGAGCCGCCAGCGTCCCCGCGACCCGCATGGTAATCGAGGGCGCGTACGTGGTGCCGCCGGCACGGGCGATGGCGGACACGTCCCCAGATGAGAGCCCCGCGCTGAGCGCGAAGGTGGCGCCGTCCACAGCCATGGGGTCGGGCGCGGCGATGCCCCCCTGTTGGAGAGCACCCAGCGCCGTCACCTCACGGGTGAAGAGCGCCTGGAGCGCGACGACGACGCGGTCGGCTGGGACATTCTTGGCCGCACCCTCGAGCGCCTTCTGCACCAGAGGAGCGACGGGGACGCCCGTGACGGCAGCCGACTCCGCGAGGGACTGCGTCGCCTGAATGACCGTCGCCGGCACCCGTCCCGCAAGCTGTGCCCCAATGTCCGTTTGGGCGGCAAGGGGGACGACGCCCAGGAACGCCAGCGCGAAACCGAGAGTCCTTTTCATAGCGTCTTCCCCTCCCCCGGCACCGCGATGAGGCTGTTGCGGCGGCCGAATCCGTCATCCACCGAGGGCGCGGCGGGATCTGGTACCCAGCGCTGTCCGTCCACCATGAATCCGTATTGCGCGGCTCCCGGAGGGAGCGGGACGGTCACCGTCCAGAGTCCCGAGCCATCCACCCGAACCAGCGGGGTGGCGCCGGCTTTCCACCCGTTGAAGGACCCCGCGAGACTTACGCTCCGGGCACCCGGCGCGAACAACTCGAAGCGGACGAACACACTGTCCTGACGCGGCGCCGTCACGGCGAGCTGGTTGGCAGTTGGCGGGCGCATCACCATGAAGACGATTCCGGCTGCGGCGGCCAAGGCCGCCCCGATCATCCAAGGCTGCACCGCCAGCCGCACCTCACGCGGAGTCACCCACCAGCTCCTGCGTCCAGCCGACTGGGTGCCGCGCGCAGCGGCGCGCCGACGGACCTCGGCCATCACGCGGCGATCCACAGAGTCGCTCAGACGGACTTCGCCTCGATCGAGCCTGGACAGCAGACGAAGGAACGCCTCACCCTCCACCCGGATTTCGGGCGGGAGGTCCTCGAGGCGCGCCTCGCCGTCCAGCAGGCGCTTCATCAGGGGA
>DATBCM010000500.1:0-6214 GCA_036270455.1 Gemmatimonadales bacterium
ATACCGATCTGACCTTCACGGGTACTGTAACCATGGCCATCGCCAATGATCCCAACCTCGGCTTCAGCACTCTCGGGGGAACGCCGTCCCAGGGCGCCGCGTTGGGTGTGGCAACCTTCGGGGACTTGAGCATCTCTACGCTCATTACTGGGGGAACAGGCTATACGCTTGGGGCTTCGTCAGGGGCGATGACGGCGACCAGCAATTCATTTAACATTACGCCGTGATCTGTCCCCGTTGCGCGGTCGGCGACATCTCCGACCAGACCCATGAATGCACCCTCTGCGGGTTCTCCCCCGCGGGGGTCGCGACGCTCGCCGATCCCTTCCCGCGCGAGCTGGAAGCGAGCGCGCGCCGGGACCTGGAGCACGAGTTCCAGATCGAGGGCGTGCTGGGTCAGGGTCCACGTGGGGTCGTGTACCTCGCGCTCGACCGGGAGCCGAACCGGTTGGTGGCGCTGAAGATCATCCCGCGGACACCGGGGATGGCGCCGGAGGCGGACGGCCTGCTGCAGCGGGAGACGTCGCTCGCCGCGTCGCTCGACCATCCGCACATCGTCCCGATCTATCGCGCCGGGGCCACCCGCATCTTCCTCTGGTACGCGATGGAGTATTCCAACGGCCGCTCGCTGGCCGATGCCCTCGCCGCCACCGACCAGACCGCGCCCGACTGGGCCCAATGCGTCCGCATCGTCCACCAGGTGTCGAGTGCCCTCGACTACGCGCACCGCCGTGGGATGACGCACGGCGGGATCAAGCCCGGGAACGTGCTGATCGATTCCAAGGGATGGGCACGGATCACCGACTTCGGGATCGCCCGCGCGTTCGGACGTCCGACCGCCGTCTTCGGTGCCGACGCGCCCGCCGAGCAGCGGTACCTGGCACCGGAGCAGTTTGCCTCGCGGAATCTGACGGGACCGAGCGTCGATCAGTACGGGCTGGCGGTGCTGGCGCACGACTGCCTGCGTGGCCTGCCGCCGACACCCCACGTCCTCGAGGCGCTGCAGCGCGCGACCAGCGAGCATCCTTCCGAGCGTTTCGCGACCATTCTCGACTTCGTGGCCGGGCTGGAGGCCGACACGCTTCTGCCCCAGCCGATCAAGCCGTCCCCGCTGACGGCGATCGCACTGCCCTTGCCCGCGCCCCCCCGCCGGAGCCCGTCGCACGTGACGGCGCCGCTCGTGGTGATCGATCCGGAGGCCACCCCGCCGCCGCGCGCACCGCGCGTCTCGGTCGCGGCCCCGAGGCACCGGGCCCGGAGCATCCTGCTCTCGGCCACCGTGCTGTTCGCGGGCGTCGTCGCCGCCGCGTGGTGGTGGCTGCACGCCACACCGGCGCAGACGGGGGTGGATCCGTCGGCCTTTGTGCTGCAACCCACGACGTCTCCCGACCAGGCCCGGGTGCCGGCGGATTCGACGTCGGTCACCGTCCCGGCGCTGAGCGCCCAGCCGGCTCCCGGGCCGGTCGCGCAGAGCCGGACTCCGGCCACTCGGCGCCCGGCACCGGTGATCCGGCGGCCCGCGCCCGTCACCGCTCCGGCGCGCCGCCGCGTGGCCTCCGCCGCCGCCGAGGGGCACCTGTTGCTCAACACGCAGCCGTGGTCTGAGGTCTATGTCGACGGCATCGCCGTGGGCAATACGCCCAAGACCGATCTGCCGGTCGCTCCCGGCACCCATCATCTCCGGTTCACCCGGGACGGATTCCGCGCGTATGAGACGACGGTCGTCGTCGGGGCCGGTGTCTCCGTCCGCCTGACCGACATCGTCCTGTCGCCCAGCACGCCGTGATGAGGGGATGGACCGGCCTCGTGGGGACGGCGCTCGCCGCCGTCCTGCTCGCACTGCCCGGGCGCCGCACCGTCGCGCAGGAACAGAACCGCACCCTCAACAGCGCGCTCCAGGCCTACCAGAACCTCGAGTATGAAACCGCCGCGGCCTTGCTCCGCCGGGCCCTCGCGGTCGAGGCGCCCAGTCCCGACACGCTGCCCACGGCCCTCCGGCCCAAGGCCCTGACGTATCTCGCCGCGAGCGACTATTACCGGGGACGGAAGGACTCGGCGGCGGTCGTGTTCCGCCGGCTCATCACTCAGGATCCGCGCTACCGCCCCGATCCGCTGATCTTCCCGCCGGAAGTGACGTCGACCTTCGAGAATGCGCGACGCGCCATGAAGGTCGTCGCGGTCAACACGCCGGCCGATACCGCGATCCGCCTCGGCCGCGATCAGTACCCGATTCACCTCTACGCCAGCTCGTTCCACGAAATCGTGGTGGGACTCGAGCATCCCGACGGGCGGTTCATTCGGGGCATCTACGCGGGCCCTATCGGCGACTCGCTCCTCGTCAACTGGGACGGCCTCGACTCGGTCAATACGCCGGCGGGAGACGGAACGGTCGTGCTGACGGTGACGTCGCGCCCCACGCCGGGCGGCGAGATCGTGCGGGTCGTGCGCATCATGCTGGATATCCGGGCCACGCGCGCGGATACGCTGCTCTGGCCCACTCCTCCCGACACCCTGTTCCTCCCGGAGACGGCACCCTCGGGCCCCGCCCTCCGGTCCCTTTCCGGAGGCATCCTGGGGGCAGCCGCCGTTCTTCTCCTGCCGTCCGTTGTAGGCTCGGGTACCCATCCCACGGGGGCGCGGTACGCGGTGGTCGGCGCGCTCACGGCAGCGGGAATCGCCGGGTTCATCAGCCACCGACCCGGAGTCCCCCTGCCCGACAACGTCGCGAAGAACGTCGCGCGGCGGGCCGTCTTTCAGCGGCAAATCGACCAGGCCCGACAGGACAACGGACGCCGCCGCACCGGCGTACTCGAGCGCATTCGCGCCGGGGCCCCGATCGTGATCTCGCGGGAGAGTCAGTGAGCCCCCGCGGACCCGCACTCGCTCTGGTGGTCCTGCTCACCGCGCCCGCCCTGGTCGCAGCGCAGGGGTCCCGTCTCCACTTCGACGCCCAGCTGGAGGGCTCGACCGTCCACACGAATCCGGTGATCGGCTCCGTATCGAGTGCGCTCTCCGGCACCTTGCTCGGTGGCGCGGGCCGCGTCCAGTTGGGCGCCGTCTCGCTCGAGCTCGGATACTGGCAAGGGAGGCTGACCTCGGACTCTGGCCCGGCCGCGAACGAGGACATGGTCGAGGGCAAGGCACTCCTCGGCGTCTCCCCCGTGCGCTGGTTCACCATTTCCGGAGGCCCCGTGGCGCGCGCCTATACGACCGCCGCGGGAACGGAGCGCTGGCTGTCCTGGCGCATCCAGGGCCGGGTGGACCAGGAGCTGGTACCCCGGGCCGTCCAGGGGTACGCCGAGCTCTGGTTCATCGCGTCGAGCACCGTGAACGTGGTCCAGCCCTTCACCAGCGGGCGCGGCGGGAACGTCGGCGTGCGACTGGCGCCGGCGGCGTGGCCGCTCTGGGTGACGCTGGGCTATGGGATCGAGCAGATCCGTCTGGGCGGTGGGTCCCGCGTCGACAACATCGACCGGGTGACGCTCGGCGTGGGGTACAGCCGCCGCTAAGGCGTGGGACGGCCCCGGGGCACGAGCCGGTAGAGCGTTTCGCCGTTCCGGATCATCCCGAATTCTTCGCGCGCCACACGCTCCTGCGTGGCCGCATTCGTTTCGAGATCGTGGGCCGCCCGGCTCAGGGAATCCACCTGGATGTGCAACGACGCCACCGAGTCCCGCTCCTGCGCGAGCTGGCGGCGGAGGTTCAGCCAATCCGGAGTGGAGTACTCACCCGCGAAGACCGCGAAGACGAGGAGCGCGAGACCGCCGGCACCGGCGGCGATGCGCGCGCCGGTCACAGGCCGTAGAGGTCCCGGCCCGGGTAGTGCGCGACATCGCCGAGCTCCTCGGCGATGCGGAGCAGCTGGTTGTACTTGGCGATGCGGTCGGTCCGGGACCCGGAGCCCGTCTTGATCTGCCCCACGCCGCTCCCGACCGCGAGGTCGGCGATGAACGTGTCTTCGGTCTCGCCCGAGCGGTGCGAGATGATGGCGCCGTACCCATTGGAGCGCGCCAGCTCGATGCATTGCAGCGTCTCCGTGAGCGTCCCGATCTGATTCACCTTGATGAGAATCGCGTTCGCGACGTTCTCGTCGATGCCCCGCCCCAGGAGATCCGGGTTGGTGCAGAAGATGTCGTCCCCCACCAGTTGGACCCGGGAGGAGAGCGCTTCGGTGAGCTTGGCCCATCCCGCCCAGTCCGACTCGGCCAGACCGTCCTCGATCGAGACGATCGGATACCGGTCCACCCAGCCCTTGTAGAGCGCGATCATTTCTTCGGCCGACTTCTTCCCGCCCCCGCTCTTCTTGAACTCGTAGGTCCCGTTCTCGAAGAGCTCCGACGCCGCGACATCCAGCGCGATGGCGACGTCCTTGCCGGCCGCGTACCCCGCGGCCTCGACCGCCGACATGATGGCCTCGAGCGCGGCTTCGTCGTGCGGGAGATTGGGCGCGAATCCGCCCTCGTCGCCCACGGCCGTCGAGAGCCCGCGCTTGGCGAGCACTTTCTTGAGGGCGTGAAAGACTTCGACGCCCATCCTTAAGCCTTCGGGGAACGACTCCGCGCCGATGGGGACGACCATGAACTCCTGGCAATCCACCGTGTTCGAGGCGTGCGCGCCGCCGTTCAGGATGTTCATCATGGGCACGGGCAGGACGTGCGCCAGCGGACCGCCGAGATAGCGGTAGAGCGCGAGGCCGGCCTCATCGGCCGCCGCCCGCGCCGTGGCCATGCTGACGGACAGGATGGCATTCGCCCCCAGGTGGCCCTTGTTGGGCGTGCCGTCCAGCTCCAGCATGGCGCTGTCGACCACGATCTGTTCGTCGGCGGCCAGACCCTCGAGCCGGGGTCCAATGACCTCGTTGACGTTCTTGACCGCCTCCAGCACCCCCTTCCCGCCGTACCGGCGCTGATCGCCGTCCCGGAGCTCCACCGCTTCCCGCTCCCCGGTGGAGGCGCCGCTGGGCACCGCAGCCCGGCCCCTCGCGCCCGAGGCAAGGGTGACATCGGCCTCGATGGTGGGATTGCCCCGAGAATCCAGGATTTCGCGCGCGCGGACCGAGATGATCGTGCTCATGTGGCCCGAACCTTAGGTAACCGAAGCCCCCGAGTCAACGCGCGCCTTGAGCGCGCGGACCTGGGCCTCGACCTGGTCTTTGAGTTTCGCCCGGTCATCCAGCGTCAGGCCGGCCGTCGCCACCGGGGTGCCGATGCGGATCCGGATCGGCAGCGAGCGCATGCGCCACGCACCCTTGGGAAGAATCTTGAAGGTGTCGTGCACGTAGACCGGGACCACCGGGACTTGCGCCGAAATGGCCAGCGCGAAGGGCGTGGTCTTGAAGGGGAGCATCTCACCCGTGCGGCTGCGCGTGCCCTCGGGAAACACGATGGGCGAAAACCCGCCCCGGATCTTCTCCCCGGCCTCTGCGTACGACTCCATCGCCCTCGCCTTCACCGCGCGGTTGATCATGATGTGCCCGGCCCGCTTCATCGCAGGCCCTACGAGCGGGATCCTGCCGAGCTCCGCCTTCGCCACGAAACGCGTGGAGCCCGGGAGACTCGCGGCGAGGGCCCAGATGTCGAACATGGACGAGTGGTTGGAGGCGTAGACCACGGGACCCTTGGGAATCCGCTCGAGTCCCTGGATGTCGATGGGGGTGCCCGCGCCCCACAGGATCTGGCGCGACCAGTCATTCGTGCCCCAATCGTACACCCCACCGGGCTTGAACCGCACCCGGAAGAGCGCGGCGAGAATGGTCCCGGACGCGTGAATCACGCTCGAGAGGACGAGCACGATGTAATACCAGAGGAGTCTGATCATGGGGCGAAGTGATCGAACCCCGGTGGCGCCGGGATCCGCATGCCGCCGAGCATCACGGTGACCTCGGCGCCTTCCTTCACATCGCCGACGCGCGTGAGCTTTCCCCGCACCTGCGACTCGAACCGCGCGACGTCCTTCGCTCCGAAGCCGGCGGGCAAGGTCACGGCCAGCTCGTACTCCTCTCCACTCGACAGCGCGTCGCTCGCGGACACCCCCTCGACCCGGGGAACCAAGTCGCCAGCGAGGGTGATGCCGACCCGGGAGGCCGCGGCCAGGTGCCCGAGATCGGCCGCGAGCCCGTCACTCACGTCGATCATCGCCGTCGCGCCATGGTCCGCCAGCCACTGTCCAGCCGCGATCCGCGGGGAAGGGTGCGCGAATCTGGCGCGATGAACCG
>DATBCM010000501.1:0-3481 GCA_036270455.1 Gemmatimonadales bacterium
GCGGGGAAGGGAAGTCTCTGGGTTATGCGGACGTCACCGTGCCGGCGGGGACCTTCCACGCCCTCCACATTCAGGACACGGACGGCAGCGAAATCTGGGTCATGCCGACAGTCCCCCTTGGGCTCATCAAGGTGACGAGGACGGCGGGCAACGGTGATCTGGTGATGACCGGTCACGGATCCGGGGCGAAGGATGAGCTGACCGAGGCACCCGTGCCATTCAATCCCGCGATCCTCATGCAGATGATGGGTGGTCAGAACAACCACTAGGAGCCGCTGCCGATGAAACGACGTACCCTCGTGGTGGCCGCGGCGGGAGCGGTCGCAGCACTCCCGATCCTGCCCCCCGATATTCAGGCCTTCACCCGCGCCGTTCGCGCGCGGATGGCTTCCGGTCTTCGCACCCTCGATCCCCACCAGCGCGCCACCGTCACCGCCGCCGCTGACCTGATCATCCCCGCCACCGACACGCCGCCCGCCAGCGCGGGCCATGTCGCCGAATTCATCGACGCCGTGCTGTCGGGGTGGTATGCGGATGACGAGCGGGCGGCGTTCCTGACCGGCCTCAAGGATTTGGATGCCCAGGCGCACACGGCGTTCGGGAAGGACTTCGTGGACGGCACCCCGGCGCAGCAGACCTCTCTCCTGCAGGGGCTCGACGACGAGACGGCGCGCTGGAACCGGTCGCCCGCGAAGACCCGCGGTCCCGAGCCCTTTTTCCACCGGATGAAGTGGCTGACGGTGTACGGCTACTACAGCTCCGAGGCGGGCCTGGTGAAGGATCAGCGCTTCGAGATGATCCCCGGCAAGTACGTCCCCTGCGCGCCGGCCGACTCTTCCGCGACGGGGGACTTCTGATGAAGACCTACGACGCGATCGTGGTCGGCTCCGGGATGACGGGGGGCTGGGCCGCGAAAGAGCTGACTGAGCATGGTCTCGAGACCCTGGTGCTCGAAGCGGGTCCGATGGTGACCCCCGCGGACTACGTCGAGCATGTCCCGCCCTGGGAGAGGCCGTTCCGGGGCCTGGGCGACCGCAAGAAGCAGCTCGAGCGGCAGCCCATTCAGAAGGAGTGCTACGCCTGCGACGAGTGGTCGGGGAAGTTCTTCGTCGACGACATCGACAATCCCTACACGCAGGCGGAGGGGAAGCCGTTTCTGTGGCTCCGGGGGCGGCACGTCGCGGGGCGGTCGATCATGTGGGGCCGCCAGGTCTATCGCTGGAGTGACCTGGACTTCGAGGGGAATGTCCGGGACGGGATCTCGATCGACTGGCCCATCCGGTACCGGGACATCGAGCCCTGGTACGACCACGTCGAGGAGTTCATCGGAATCTCGGGCGAGAAGCTGGGCCTTCCGCAGCTGCCCGACGGGAAGTTTCTGAAGCCGATGGATCTGAATTGCGGTGAGCGCATGATGCGCGAGGTCGTCGCCAAGCACTGGGGGGGCGAGCGCGTCCTCACCATCGGCCGCTGTGCGGTGCTCACCGAAGACCACAATGGCCGGGCGGCGTGCCACTACTGCGGCTACTGCGAGCGCGGCTGCATCACCCTCTCGTATTTCAACTCGATCAACGCGACGCTCCCGGCGGCGCAAAAGACCGGAAAGATGACGCTGCGCCCCGACAGCGTGGTGCATTCCCTCATCTACGACAAGAAGAAGAACCGGATTTCGGGCGTCCGCGTGATCGATGGCACCACCATGCACGCGCTCGAGTTCCAGGCCCGGGTGGTGTTCCTCTGCGCCTCGGCCCTGGAGTCGGCACGAATTCTTCTGAATTCCGCGACTCCTGACCTGCCCAACGGGCTCGCCAACTCGAGCGGCGAAGTCGGACACAACGTCATGGACCACATCATGGGCGGGGGCGCCTCGGGGCGGATCGACGCGCCGGCCGACCGGAACACCGTGGGACGCCGGCCCAACGGCATCTACATGCCGCGATTCCGGAACTTGACGGGTGGCCCCAAGTCCAAGTTCCTGCGCGGCTACGGATTTCAGGGCGGCGCCGGGCGCGACGGCTGGTGGCGGGGGACCGATCTCCCGGGGTTCGGCGCGGCCTGGAAGAAGCAGCTGGAGCAGCCCGGGGACTGGCACATGGGCTTTTCGGGTTTCGGCGAGTGCCTCCCGAATCACGACAACTACCTCGAGATCGACCACACCAAGAAGGACAAGTGGGGGATCCCGGTCATCAAGATCAGCGTCTCGTACAGTGACAACGAGAGGCAGCTGATGGAGGACTCGTCCATCGCGGCGGCAGAGATGCTGGCGGCGGCGGGGGCGAGGGACATTTCGGTGGGGACCGACTTCTCGCCTCCCGGCAAGGCCATCCACGAGATGGGGACGTGCCGGATGGGCCGGGAGGCCAAGACCTCGGTGCTGAACGCCAACAACCAGGCCTGGGACATTCCGAACCTGTTCATCACCGACGGCGCCTGCATGACGTCTTCGGCGTGTCAGAACCCGTCGATCACGTACATGGCACTCACGGCGCGGGCCGCGAACTTCGCGGTGGACGCCATGAAGAGGAATGAGATATGAGCGGGAGCCGGGAGCCGGGAGCCGTTGATCGCCGTGAGTTCCTGGGAATCACTGGAGCCGGCCTGATGGCACTGAATCCGGTGCTGCGATACGGCTCCCGGCTCCCGGCTCCCGGCCGTATCTCCAAGGTCGGCCTGCAGCTCTACACCGTCCGGGACCTCCTCAAGGCCGATTTCGAGGGCACCCTCAAGCAGGTGGCCCAGATTGGGTACCAGGAAGTGGAGTTGACCGACTTCTTCGGACGTACCGCGACGGACGTCAAGAAGATCCTGGATGGTCTGGGTCTCGCCCCGGTGTCGATGCATTTCGACTTCGCCAAGGTGCCGGCGGGCCTGGACCCGATGATCGCGGACGCCCACACCCTGGGACTTTCGTACGTCACCTTCGCCTGGATCGATGAGAAGCTGCGCCCGGACATCGACGGCTGGAAGCGCGTGGCGGAGACGCTGAATCAGACTGGCGCGAAAGTTCACGCCGCGGGGCTGCAGTTGGCCTATCACAACCACAGCTACGAGTTCAAACCCCTCCAGGGCCAGCTGCCGTACGATGTCCTGCTTGCCCATACGGATCCCCAGCTGCTGCAGGGGGAGATGGATCTCTTCTGGATCACCGACGGCGGTCAGGACCCGCTCGCGTACTTCACCAGGTACCCGGGCCGGTTCTCCCAGGTGCACGTGAAGGACATGGGGCCGGGCCCGGGGCCCGATCACACCATGGTGGACGTGGGGAAGGGTGTCATCGATTGGAAGAAGATCTTCGCGCATTCGGCGGAGGCGGGGATCAAGCACTACTACGTGGAGCACGACAATCCCCCGCATGCGCTCGACGATATCAAAGTGAGCTTCGACTACCTGAAGAATCTCGAGTTCTAACTACTCCTCCGAGGAACCACCACCGCCGGCGGCGGCGGAGATCTGGTCGGCGCGGATCTTCCCGGCGTCGAAC
>DATBCM010000502.1:0-1676 GCA_036270455.1 Gemmatimonadales bacterium
GGAGGGTGTGTCACGTCGGGGCGGGCGAAAAGGTCTCCACGACCTCGTACATCCCCAGCTCGAACCGAGCGAGCGCGACGGCCTGCTCCATATAGGGTGACGCGACAGGATTGTTGCGCATCGCCTGATAGGCTTCGACGCTGCGCCACTGAGCGTACATCGCCACCTTGGTGCCGTCGAGACTGCGGTGGAGGCTCGCGGAAATGAAGCCGGGGGCGTAGCGCACCGAGGACTGGGTCGCACGGATCAACAAGTCAACGAGCTCTTGCTGCCTCGCCCCCTCCACGGTGAACACGTTGATAAGGGTAAGGAGTTTGCCGTCCTTGGTGATCGTGGTCATAACCAAACCAGCGCCTGCGCCTCAGGCGCAGCCTCGGTGAGGGTGGTGATAGTGGCGTTGTAAGAGATGGATTTGAGATCCCAGCCGCGGCGTTTCCTCATCGGCTTCAGTGGCGTTGGCCGCCGCTGGACTCCGCGTTCTCAAGGGAGATTTTAGCCATCGCTGCCGCACCGTCGGGGTTCGCGAACGATCCTAGGCGAAGCGCGTAGCATAGTCGCGAGCGAAATCCCGGATGGTGCGGGGTGGACGTCCGAGGAGGCGTTGAACTGCCGGGGAGACCATCGCGGTGGGTCCTCCGGCTTTTTGGTACGCGGCGATCGCCAGCATCGCGTCGATCATCGCGGGGGCGACACCGCGCGCCGCGAAACGCGCCCGCGCCTCTTCCATGGTGGTTGGCCGGTAGGTGACTGTCCGGCCGGTGGCTTCGGAAAGGGCGGCCGCGAGATCCGCATAGCCGATGGCCTCACCACCTGTGAGGAAGTACTTCTTGCCCGCATGCGTTTCCGCGTGGAGCAGCACCTCGACGGCGACCGCGGCGATGTCCCGGGCATCGATAAACGGCACGCGGCCGTCGCCGATGGGCGCGTAGATGACGCTCTCCGCCCGCACCGACTCCGCGACGTCACCCAACCAGTTCTGCATGAAGGCGTGCGGGCGCAGGAGGGTCCACTGAAGCCGCGAGTTCATGAGCGCCTGCTCCACGGCCCAATGCTCCCGGGCGATCGTCGAAGTGGAGTGGTCCGAGGCGCCCAGCGCCGAGAGCTTGACGACGTGCTTGACGCCCACCTCCTCCGCGGCCCGAATGACCCCGATCTGGACCAACCCGAAGCCCGGGTCGTTGCCGGTCAGGAGGAAGAGGCGCTGCGTCCCATCGAGGGCCACCTTCAACTGTCGCGCGTCTTCCAGATCGGTCGGGACCCAGGTCACGTTCGGCAGCGTGCGCACCTTCCGAACGTCGCGGTAGAGCGCGCGGATGGCCACGCCCACTGTTGAGAGAAGGCGAACGAGCTCGCTGCCGATGGTGCCCGTACTGCCCGTGACGGTGATGAGCGGCGCCTGCTCGGGCACGGCGCTCGCCGCCAGAGCCTCCTCGTCCCGGCGCTCGGCATGGGTCCGATGCGCGAGGTCGGCCAATGCCACGCGCCCCCAACGCGATTGGCGTGGGAACGCCCGAAGCTCCTTTAGGACGGGACCGAATTGCCCGAGCAGCAAAGCGAGGGCTCGTCGGAACCCCGGGGGCCGCCGGTTCGCGCTGTCACGTCGCGGGGAGCGATAGGCCTTTCGTGCCAGGGACGTAAGCGCCAGCACGACCATCCAGCTGCCGGCATCGATAAAG
>DATBCM010000503.1:0-1772 GCA_036270455.1 Gemmatimonadales bacterium
CGGTCACTCACCTCATGACGTCGATCTCGATATTGGACGGATACCGAGCGGTGCGATACACGCGGTGCAGACGCTCCTTGTAGTCCTGCGCCCGCGCCAGGAAGATGTTCGGCACGAACGTCTGCGGGTTGCGGTCGTATAGCGGGAACCAAGTGCTCTGGACCTGCACCATGATGCGGTGGCCCTTCCGGAACGTGTAGGCCTGCTGGTGCAGGTCCACGGTGTAGGGCTCGACCGCGTCCCGCGGAATCGGCGCCGCGTGCTCCCAGCTCGTGCGGTAGCGCCCCCGCATGATGTCCCCGGTCACCATCAGCTCGTAGCCGGCCATCGTGGGGGCGGCGGGCACGGTGTCCGGATAGACGTCGATCAGCTTCACCACCCAGTCGGCGTCCGTCCCGCTGGTCGAGGCGAAGAGGTGGGCGACCACGATCCCGGCGAGCGTGACGTCCTCGGGGAGTGGCGCGGTCTGCCACGTCCGCACGTCAGGCCGCTCGTCCACGAACCGCTGGTCCTCGGTCTCCCAGCTCCGCCAGCGCGACGGGCCCGAGTAGGTGCGCTCCACCGGCCGGGGCCGGTAAGGGACGGGATGCGCCGGATCGGAGACGTAGTAGTCGTCACCCGTCGCTGCGGTCGGCGAATCGAAGGAGAGCCCGCCGCCCTCGCGGAGATAGAGGTGGCGCCGGATGGCGGCCGCTGGCGGCCAGTGATCGAACGTGCGCCACTCGTTCACCCCGGCATCGTACACCCAGGCCTCGGGGAACTTGCCGTCGCCCTGGTTCTTGAGCCAATGCGCGAACCAGCGCGTCTGCAGCTCGCGATAGTCGACGCCGGTGGCGCGCGTGAACCGGACGTTGCCGAGCGCGACCCCTGAGTCGCCGAACCACTGGCCGTGGTACCACGGGCCCATCACCAGATGACTCAGCCCGGCGGTGTCGGTGCGCTCGAGCGCTGCATAGGAGGCGAGCGGGCCGTATTCGTCCTCCTGGTCCCACCAGCCGCCCACCGTGAGCGTCGGGACGGTGGTATGGGTGAGGTAGCGGGGGAGCGAGCGGGCCTGCCACACCGAATCGTAGGCCGGGTGCTCGACGAACCGGCGCCAGGTGGGCCAGCGGTCGGCGCCGACCGCGCGGGCCAGCGCGCCGAGTGTGGGGAACGACAAATACCACTCGTACGTGTCGTAGCGCGCCGGCGCGGGCGTCACGCTCATGTCCGATGATCCCTCCATCTCCCAGGAGTACTCGAGGCCGTACGTCAAGCGGAACGCCCCCTGGTGGAAGAAGTCATCGCCCATCCAGGTGTCGCCCATCGGCGCCTGGGGGCTGATCGCCTTCAAGGCCGGATGCGCGCCGATCGCCGCCACGGCGGTGAGCCAGCCGGGGTAGGAGACGCCGAGTATCCCCACTCTGCCGTTGGTGTTCGGGACGTGGTGCACCAGCCAGTCGATCGTGTCGTAGGTGTCCGTGCTCTCGTCGGTCCCGGCATGCCCCGAGTGGGGCGGGCGATTCATGTCGAAGGTCCCTTCGGAGCGGAACCGCCCCCGAATGTCCTGGAACACGAGGATGTACCCGTCGAGACCCAGGTGCTTGGCCCCCCGCGCCATTCGGGCATTGTTGGCGGCGCTGTAGGGGGTCCGCGTCATCAGCACGGGGAGCGGCGCGGTGGCACCCCGCGGCGTGACGATGACCGTGAACAGCCGCACCCCGTCCCGCATCGGGATGAGCGTATCGACCCGGACGTGCTCCGAGTCGGTGGCGAGCTCCTGAGCCGACGCG
>DATBCM010000504.1:0-8892 GCA_036270455.1 Gemmatimonadales bacterium
GCGAACCTGGTATCGCGTCTGCGCGCCGAGCGGATGAGCCCGGGCTCCCAGCAAGGAGAGGGCAAACGCAACTGGTAGGGCTCCAAGGGCGCGACTAGATTGCATTTCCCTGAATATGGCGATACCGCACACCGGCCGCACCCCGGTCGTCCTGATCGTGCTCGACGGCTGGGGCTTTCGCCCCGGCCGGGACGGCAACGCGATCGAGCTCGCCGATACCCCCGTCTGGCACCAGCTGTGGGACCGCGTGCCGCGCACGTTGCTCGACGCGTCAGGTCTGGCCGTTGGACTCCCGGAAGGACAGATGGGCAACAGCGAGGTCGGCCACCTGAACCTTGGCGCGGGTCGCGTCGTCCCGCAGGACATCGTCCGGATCTCTCAGAGCATCGCGTCCGGCGAATTCTTCAAGATCCCTGAGCTCGTCACGCTCACCGAGACCGTCAAACAGCGCGGCGGCACGCTGCACCTCATGGGCCTGCTCGGCACCGGCGGGGTGCATGCCCTCGACACGCACCTCCTGGCCGGAGTCGCGCTCGGCCATCGCGCCGGCCTCCCCGTCGCCGTCCACGCGTGGACCGATGGCCGTGACACCGGTCCCCAGTCGGCGCTGGGGTTCATGGAAACGCTGGTGGAGGAATTGCGGCAGTACCGCGGACGCGCCGTGGTTTCGGATGTGGTGGGGCGGTATTACGCGATGGACCGCGACAAGCGGTGGGACCGGACCAAGCTCGCGTACGACGCCATGGTCTCAGGTGTCGGCGCGCCGGCCGCGGACCCCGTAGCCGCCATCAAGGCGGCGTACGCCGCCGGCGAGACCGACGAATTCATCAAGCCCCGGGTGATCACGGGCACCCCCCGGATCAAGGCGGGCGACGGGGTATTCTGCTTCAATTTCCGGGCGGACCGGATGCGGCAGATCGTCCGGGCCCTCGCGCTGCCGGGGTTCGACGGCTTCGACGTGGCGGGCCGTCCCGCGCTGGACCTGGTCACGATGACGCAGTACGACGAGACCTTCCCCTTCCCCATGGCCTATGGACCGATGGCGCTGCGAAACATCGTGGCCCAGGTTCTGGCCGACCATGGGAAGACCATGTTCCGCACGGCGGAGACCGAGAAGTACGCCCACGTGACGTACTTCTTCAACGGCGGCATCGAGACCCCCTTCAAGAATGAAGAGCGGCTGCTGGTGCCCTCGCAGAAGGTGGCCACGTACGACCTGGCGCCGGAAATGAGCGCCTCCGGCGTGACCGACGTACTGTGCGCCGCCATCAAGAAGGGCCACCACGACTTCATTCTCTGCAACTACGCCAACGGGGACATGGTGGGGCATACCGGGGTACTACCGGCCGGCTTGAAAGCGGTGGAAACCGTCGACCGCTGCCTGGCCCGCGTGCTCGCCGCCGGCGAGGCGGCTGGCGCCACGCTCCTCATCACCGCGGACCATGGCAATTGTGAGATGATGATCGACCCGGGCACCGGCGGGCCTCACACCGCGCATACCACCAACCCCGTGCCCCTGGTGATCGTCGGCGACGACGAGCTGAGCGGGGAGCTTCGGCCCGGGGGATCGCTCCGGGACGTAGGCCCCACGATTCTCAACCTGCTGGGCGTCGAGCGCCCGGCGGACATGACCGGGAAGGACTTGAGGGAGAGATGAGAGAGAGACAGTCGATTAGACGGTTAGTTAGTAGTCGGTTAGTGATCTTCATCGGGTGTGGAGCCCTACTAACCGCCTACCCGCCTAACCGCCTAACCGCTCAAGTGGGCTACGATCCTGCGCACTCGCCCTACCATGACGCGCCCCTCGGGTCCGGACCGGTATTCTTTGCCGGCTATCTGGGTGGCGGGCGCGGGCGCGTGCCGGTGGGCATCTCGGACGGCGTGACGTGGGGCGTCCGGTACGACCTGACGTTCGGCAGCACGTCGATCGAGCTCGGCGGGGCCTACGGCCAGACGACGCGCCGGATCGTGAACCCGTTCGTGGCCGTCAAGAACAACACCTCGGGGCTCATCGACTGCGACGTCGTGCTCATCGACGGCACCCTGAAGATGGCCGTCACCGGTCCCAAGACCTGGCACGGGCTGGCCCCATACCTCGGCGCCTCGCTCGGCGTCGCCGTCGGCAGCGAGCTGAAGCAAGATACGTCCGGCTATTCGTTCGGCACCAAGTTCATGTTCGCGCCCGTCATCGGGACCAAGTACTACCTCGGCCGGCGCGTGAGTCTCTCCGCCGACTTCCGTGCCGTCTTCTGGCGGCTGTCCTACCCGAGCCAGTTCAAGCAGCCGGACACGGCGGACGGGATCCCGGTCCTCGCGTTCGACGCGGCCGACAACAACTGGACCGCGCACCCGTGGATCAGCATCGGTCTGGGGTGGAAGTTCTGAGCACACCCCGGGTCCGGTTGACACGCATCGTGGAGTTCCACGCCGGCCATGAGATCCGGCGCGCCGACTGGACCGCCGAGCAGAACCAGACGCATTTCGGACGCGCCTCCCAGCTGCACTCTCATACCTATCAGTGCCAGGTGACCGTTTCCGGCGCCCTGCATCCGTCGCAGGGCGGCGTGGTACGGCTGGGCGAGCTCGATGACCTCCTCAAGCGGGAGATCACCGACCGGTTCGAGGGGAAGACCATCCACGAGGGTGCCACGGAATTCGGGGCTGGCGGCTGGCTCTCGACCGGAGAGGCGTTGTCGGTGTATCTGTGGGGGCGGATTTCAGGGGGGTTACCCCCCGGCGTGCGGCTGCATGCGGTCCGGGTGCAGGAAGGTCCCCAGCTCTATTCCGAATACTTCGGGGAAGCGGCGGACGGTTGACCGCGGCCGACCTCGAGCGCCTGGTCCGGGAAGCGAAGATCATCGCGGTGGTCGGACTGTCGCCGAAGGCCGTCCGCCCCAGCAACGAAGTCGCGACCTACCTGAAGGACGCTGGTTACCGGATCGTTCCGGTGAACCCCGGGCACGACCAAGTCCTGGGGGAGCGCAGTTACCGGACACTCCAGGACGCGGCCCGGGAGCACGCGATCGATATCGTGGATGTGTTCCGGCGGAGTGCCCTGGCGGGCGGCGTGGTGGATGAGGCGATCGCCATCCGCCCCCGGTTGATCTGGTTGCAGACGGGCGTGGTGGACGAGCGGGCCCGAGCCCGTGCCGCCGCCGCTGGTGTTCCGATGGTGATGGACCAGTGTCTCGCCGTTTACCATCAACAGCTCGAGGTCCGATGAAGCGTCTCGCGTCGGTGCTGTTCGCATTCGCGCTGGTGTCCGCCCCCCTGGCGCTCCAGGCACAGGAGGGCGGCCAGACCAACCTCGTCCTCTCGATCTATGGCGGGGTGAACGCCGGGCACTCGCTCTGGGCCGTGGGCCGGCAGCCCCTCTGCGTGCTCCTGGGGAGCAGCGGGACCTATACGCAGTGCGAAACCTTCAAGACCGCCACGGACTCGGGCAACGTGTCCGACACGCTCGCATTTGCCCGCGACGTGTCTTCCAGTCTGCTCCTGGGAGCGGCGGTCAGTTACTTCCCGAACGCCCACCTCGGATTCCAGGGCCAGATCTATTTCTTCGGCCTCTCGTTCGACGACCGCTGCCAAAATGTGGGTCCGCCCTACCAGCGTGACGCCGAGAACAAGAACCAGCAACTCTGCAATTCCTTCAGCAGCACCGGCGCGTCCGCCTCGGCGGTCGCCTTCGTCGGCGGGGTCACGTTCCGCGTGGCTCCGCACCACGCGATCAGTCCGTACGTCCGCGCGGGTGTGGGCATCACCACCTACTCGGGTGGCACGCTCTCGGTATCGGGCAACATCGTCACCAACGGGACCGATCCCACCACGGGTCAGCCCATCGTCGTGAGCCGCGCCGTGGTGGTCGATACCACGCCCAAGACCACGTCGTGGACCCTGCAGTTCGGCGCCGGATTCACCGCCCATCTCAGTCCGGGATACCAGTTTAGGATGGAGATCCAGGACGCCCTGGTGCCCCTCGAGCGCCTGATCGGACCGGCTAACGACTTCGGGCAGGCGCCGCATGAGACCAAGATTTACCACCACATCGGTCTGACCATCGGGCTGGATGTCGTGCTGGAGCACAAGCGAGGCAGGCGCTACTGATCGCCGCCGGGGCGATCCTGGCCGGAGGACTGGCCTCACGACTCGGGGGCCGGCCCAAGGGCCTGATCGAGATCGGCGGGCGACGCATGCTCGACCACGTCACCGAAGTCCTCACCGCGGTCACCGGAACGCTTCCCTACCTCGTGGCCAACGCCGCTGACGCCGGACAGTGGCGCCCCGAACTCCCGCTCGTCCGTGATGTAATCACCGGTGCCGGCGCCCTGGGCGGCATTCACGCCGCGCTGGCTGCGGCTCCCGGCGCCCCCGTCCTCTGCGTCGCGTGGGACCTTCCCTTCGTCACGGCCCCCCTGCTCTCCGCGCTGCTCGAGGGGCTTTCGGGAGTCGACGCCTGCGTACCCCAGAGCGGAGGCCCGCGCGGCCTCGAGCCCCTCTGCGCCGCGTACGGTCCAGCCTGTCGGTCCGCCATCGAGCGTCGCGTGGCCGCCGGCGACCTCCGCGCCATCGCCTTCCACGATGACGTGCGGGTCGGTACACTACCGCTCGCGCGGGTGCGGACCTTCGGCGACCCCGCGCGCCTGTTTTTCAACGTCAACACCCCCGAGGACGTGGAGCGAGCGGAACGCGCGTGGCCGCCACCCGGATAGTCTCGATCATCGGACGCCAGAACGCCGGCAAGACCACCCTCCTCGTGGCTCTGGCGGCGGAGCTCCGGCGCCGGACCCTCCGTGTCATGACCATCAAGCACGCCACCCACCAGATGCAGCTCGACACCGAAGGCAAAGACACCTGGCGCCACTTTCAGGAGGGACACGCCGAGCGCGTCCTCCTCGAAGCCCCCGGAGAACGGGTCCTGTTCGAGCGGACCACCGGGACTGGCGACCCCGTCGCGCTGGCCGAGGAGTATCTGTCGGGCGCGGACCTCGTACTGTGCGAGGGATTCACGGCCGCGCCCCTCCCGAAAATCGAGGTCGCTAGGCGCGTGGCGGGGCCCCCGCTCTGGAAGGAAGGAGCGCGGGATTGGATCGCGATGTTGACCGACGATGCTTCCTTTCGTGCGGACTTCCCGGTCTTCCGGTTCAGCGACACGTCCTGGCTGGTGACGCTGGGCAACCTCGCCTGGGACCGGGCCAAGATCCTCTCCCCATGATGGACGCGGATGAAGCCGCGCGGCGCATCCTCGCGCACGTGCGCGCGCTCACGCCGGTCCGCCGGCCCCTGGCCGACGCCCGAGGCCTGGTGCTGGCGGAGGACGTAACGGCCCCCATCGAGGTCCCTCCCTGGGACAACTCGGCGATGGACGGCTACGCCGCGCGAGGCGGAGACTTGCAGGCCGGAGCAAGCCTGCGGGTCATCGAAGCCGTGGCCGCCGGCCGGTTTCCCACGAAGACGGTGGGACCGGGCGAAGCGACGCGGCTCTTCACCGGAGCTCCCATCCCCCGGGGTGCCGACACCGTCATCCGGCAGGAGGACACCGTCGCAGAAGAGGGGTCGGTGCGGATCGTGGTCCCCCCGCAGCCGGGGCGGAACATCCGGAAACGGGGAGAGGACCTCCCCAAGGGTTCGACGGCGGTGGCCCGGGGGCAGGAGCTGACGGCGGCGCGCCTCGGCGTACTCGCTTCGGTAGCTCAGGCCGAGCCGCTGGTGCATCCGGCGCCGCGCGTGGCATTGCTCGCTTCCGGAGACGAAGTGGTGACGCTCGACCGGCGCGCGGAGATCCTGGCCGGCGAAAAAATCGCGTCTTCGAATTCGTACGCCCTCGCCGCCGCCATCCGCGACGCCGGTGGGATCCCCATCGATCTCGGGATCGCCCCCGACGCAACCGATGCCGTAAAAGCACTCCTCGCCACAGCCCGGGACGTCGATCTGATTCTCACCACCGCGGGCGTCAGCGTGGGCGACCATGATCTGGTCCGGGATGCCGTCACCGGACTCGGCGGATCGGTGGAGTTCTCGCGGGTGCGGATCCGCCCCGGCGGCCCCCTCAACTTCGGCTCGCTCAAGGGTGTGCCCTGGATCGGCCTGCCGGGAAATCCAGTCAGCTCCCTCGTGACCTTCGAGCTCTTTGCCCGTCCGGCCATCCGGCGGTGTGCGGGCCACGCCCTTCCCTTCCGCCGGACCATTCCCGTGGTGACGGCGGAGCCGCTGTCCCTCGGCCCGGAGTTACGGCACTTTTTGCGAGTGACGTTGACCCCCGGCCCCGACGGTCCCGACGGCCGTCCGCGCGCGCGCCTCACCGGCTCCCAGAGCTCCGGTGTATTGTCCTCCATGGCCAAGGCGGACGCCCTGCTCATCGTGCCCGAGGACCGGCGGGAGGTGCCTGCCGGTACTCCCCTGCGGGCGCTCGTGCTCGACGATCCCGTGCACGTGGCGGAGCCGGCGTTTTGAGCGCCACCATGGCGTCAGCGGGGCACCTGATACAGGACCTGCTGCTGGTCCTGACCTCGGTGCTCTTTATCGTCGATCCCTTCGCGACGGTGCCGAGCTTCCTGGCCATGACTGAGCGGGACACTCCGGAGTTCCGGAAGGTGCTGGCCCGGCGCGGGGCGTGGACGGCGGCGATCACTCTGACCGCGTTCGGTCTCGGGGGCGCGCTCATCTTCAGGCTCTTCGGCATCACCATCGGCGCCTTCAAGATCGCGGGTGGCGTGCTCATCGGACTCAACGCGCTCGACATGGTGCAGGCACGCCGCAGCTCCCAACGTGAAACGGCGGTCGAAAAGGCGGAGGGGATACAGAAGGAAGACATCGGCATCATGCCGCTGGGCGTGCCGATGCTCGCCGGCCCCGGCGCCATTTCGACGGTGATGGTGCTGGCGCTCGGATCCCGGAGCGTGGTCACGACCATCGCACTGTACGTCTCGATCGCCATCACGGCGTACATCTCGTACTTGACCCTCGCGGCCGCGAGCCTGGTGGAACGGCGGCTGGGCCAGACGGGTATGCGGATCCTGACCCGTCTCATGGGACTCATCCTCTGCGCCATCGCGATTCAGTTCGTCCTCGACGGTATCAGGCTCGCTTTCCCATCCGCCGGCTGATCGCGGGCCTTCCGTTCCTTCTGGGCACAGGTTCCCTCCGCGCCCAGGGGCCGACCGTTCAAGTCGGCGCCCAGGCGATCCCGGTCGCCACGGAAACCAACGCCATTCCCCACGGGCGGTCGTACGGGGAGACTCGCCTGGTCCAGCCGATAGTGATGATCCGCGCCGCGACGGGGGGTGAGCGCTTGGTACTGGAGGGGGCGGCGGACTTCGAGGGCCTCACCATCAAAAACGCCGAGCTGACTCCCGGCGCCTGGGGCGAGGGATTCGCGGACCGGCGGCACCCGCACACCTACATGCACGAGCTGATGCTCCTGGCCCCCGATCTCCTGCGGGATCTGGGTCTCCCCGCGCACCTGTCACTCGGCCTCGGCAAGGGATTCGTTCCCTTCGGGACCGATGATCCGATGTCCCGGCCCGTCGAGCGCTTCCCGGTTAATCACCACCTGAGCCAGATCCTCGAACGGGCGGTAGCCATGGCGGGCGTGCAAGCGGGCCCCGCCGAGCTCGAAGGTTCGTTCTTCAACGGCGACGAGCCGCAGCGTCCCGACCAGTGGCCCAAAGTCTCGCGCCTCGGCGACTCCTGGTCGCTGCGTTTCACATTGCGTCCCGCTCAGGGGTTCGAGTGGGAGGTGTCGCGAGCGTTCGTGCGCTCTCCGGAAACCCGCGACGCACAAGGACTTGACGCGTCCAAATGGAGCTCCGCGGTGCGGTGGGACGGGCCGGTGCTCGGAAAACCGGTGTATGCCATGCTGGAGTGGTCACAGAGCACAGCCCCGGGGGTGTATACACTGCACAGTGTGCTCTTCGAAACGCAGGTACAAACGGGGGCTCATCAGCCGTACTTCCGGTTGGAGCGCACCGATCGGCCGGAGGAGGAGCGAACGCTCGATCCGTTCGTGGTGCTCCGGCCCATCGTGGACAATTCGATCCTTGGCATCACCCGCTGGTCTATCGGGACGCTCGGTTACGCCGCGCTGGCCGGCCGGGTCTGGAAAGTGTCCCTCAAGCCTTTCGTGGAAGGCTCGCTGATCGGCATCACGCAGGTCGGGGGCGGGATTTTCAATCCGAAGGTCTTTTACGGCAAGGAGCACCACTGGTCACTCACGGGCGGGGTCAGGCTGGCATGGGGAATGACGGCGCACCGGATGGGACGGTACGACGAGGGCCCCGGGGCCATGGCGATGCCCATGGGGGCGCGGTGATGCGCCGAGCCTTGGCCACGCTCCTGCTCGTCGTCGCCGGGTGCCATTCGAATGACGTCACCGGACCTCCCGTCGTTCCCGGGAAAGTCGTGCTCGCCGCAACGGTGCCCATCGCGCCGAACTATGGCGTCCACGACAGCTTTATCCGGAACGGCATCGCCATGGTGTGCGTGTGGAATTCCGGCTTGTTGATTTACGACGTGGGGAACGGCATCGAGAGCGGCACCCCCTATAAGCCCGTGCTCGTGGGCTCGGTGGTGCCCAGCTCGGACGGCATCGGCGCCGGCCCGGAGATCCACAATGCCTGGTGGTTCTGGAATCCAACCAACGGGGAAAAGAAGTACCTGTTTCTGGGCCAGGAGGGGCCCGGGAAGGTCGGCTCACAGAGCTCCGGGGACATCCACGTGATCGACGTGTCAAACCTGACCGCCCCCAGCGAGGTCGGGTTTTTCCACCTCGCCGGCGCCGGCACTCACAATTTCTGGATGGACGAAGCGCATCAGATTCTCTACGCGGCCTACTACGACGCCGGCGTGGTCTCGATCGACGTTTCGGGCACTCTGTCGGGGGACATTTCGTCCCGC
>DATBCM010000505.1:0-2509 GCA_036270455.1 Gemmatimonadales bacterium
CACGACAGCGCCGGCGTCACCGCGGGAATCGGGGCGACGTTGAATTCCGGAAGCACGATGCTGGAACACAGCGTGCCGGGGAGATGCTCGCCGAGGATCTTGTACTTGATGCAGAGGGACTGCTCGCCGGCGCGGCAGAACTCGCAGGTGCGGTCGGAGATGCCGGGGTTGATCATCACCCGGTCCCCGACCTTGACCCGGGTGACGCCGGGGCCCACCGCGTCGATCACGCCCGCTCCGTCCGCCCCGACGATGTGCGGGAACCGGTAGTCGATGCCCGGCAGGCCGCCGGCGACGAACAAATCGAGGTGATTGAGTGCGGCGGCACGAATGGTCACCCGCACCTGGCCGGGTCCCGGTACGCCCGGGTCCGGGACGTCGGCGACCGTCAGGCGGTCGAGCCCGCCGGTGTCGGTGAGAACTGCGGCACGCACCTGCGGAAGGTCAGGGCTGGGGCAGGAACGCCGGTGACAGCATCTGCTCGTTGGGCGCGATCGGCACCGGCACGGCCGCCGCATTTCCGGTGGCACTCACGGGCTGCACGTAAACCTGTAAACGCCCCCGGCGCCCCTCGGCATTCACGAGCAGCGCGAGCATGTCGCCCGCGGGGGAGACGCCATACCCGATGATCGCGAGGTCCGTACCGGAGAGCGGCGTCACCGTGCCGGTGGCGAGGTCGGCCTTCATCACCTGCGTCACGTCGCGCCCGGCGTCCTTGCGCTGCACCAGGAACGCCAGGGAGCCGTCCTTCAGGAAGTGCGGCTCGAGCTCCCGCTGGGTGCCGCCCCTGATGAACGCGCGCTGATTCGACCCGTCCCGCGCCATCAGCCAGATGTGGGGCGTCTTGTTCTCGCGGTTGGAAATGAACGCGATGGTCTGCCCGTCGGGTGACACCGTGGGCTGGCGGTTGGCACCCGAGTCGGTCAGCACCTTGAGCCCGGTGCCATCCACGTTCACGGTCCAGATCTGCTCGAGCCCGTCCTTCTTCCCCTCACGCGTCGACTGGAATACGACGCTCTGCCCGTCCGCGCCGAATGCCGGCCGCTGGTCGGGCTGCTGGCGATTGGTGAGCCGGAGGCGGTTGGTCCCGTCGGCGTCCATCAAGTAGAGCTGCGCGATGCCGTCGCGCGTGGACATGAACACGATCCGGCTGCCATCCGGTGAGAACGCCGGCTCCACCTCCGGCCCTGAGTCGTTGGTGACGCGGCGGAGCTCGGTCAGGCTCGAGCGCTCGAGCGAGTACAGGTGGTTCTTGCCGCCGCGATCGAGCGCCACCACGAGCTCACCCTGCACGAAGATGGCCGTCGACGAGCTCTTGCCCCCCGGAGCGGTGGCGGTGATCCGGGCCCGTCCGTACCCGATCGCCGTCACGTCACCACTGGAGGTCACCGTGGCCACGCCCGGCGCGTCGGTCTGCCAGGTCAGGCCGGTGGCGGGGCCCAGGACCGTCCCGCCGTCGTTGGTGAAATCGGCCTTGATGGTGTACCGGGAGCCGGCGTGCAGCCCCACGTGCGACTGCGAGAGCCGCACGGAGCCGGCGATCACGGAGATGTTCCAGACCGCCTGCAATCCGACCCCGGGGCCGCGGACCGTCAGCGTGGTCTTCCCCACCTTGAGCGCGGTCAGGTTGCCGGAGGTGGTATCGAACGACGCGAGCGTGCTGTCCCCGACGATCCATTTGAGGGGCGCTTCCGGCACCGCGACGCCACCGGTGGCGAGCGCGTGGGCCACGAACTTGGCCGTCGCCGAGAGCGGGACTTCGACTTCCTTGGCGAGCGGAGGAGTCACCGCCAGCGTCTCCACCGTCCGGTGGACGTGGATCGCCACGGTCTTGTTCTGGAGCAGGCCTTGGACCTGGAGGAGCGCGTCCCCGGGCCCGACCGCGCGGAGCACGCCGTCGATGGTCACCGTGGCAACCGCGGGGACACTGGACGCCCACTGCATCTGCAACGGAGAGACGGCCCGGTTGCCCTGGCTCGGCACTACCACGTGCAGGGTATCGGCATCGCCGGGGGACATGAGGATCGGACCGTTCTGGTCGATCGCCATATCGGCCTGCTGCACCACCACGGGTGCAGTCGCGGTCAATCCGCCGACCGACGTGACCTGGATGGTCCCCTGCCCCGGCGACAGAGCGACGACGATCCCGTTGTGATCGATGCTGGCGATGGTCGGCGTCAGCGAGCTCCACGTGACACGGACCGGTGCCGCGGCGGAGCCGTCGTCCTTCAGGGCCCGCAGGCTCACCCGGGTGTTCTCCGAGGGGAGCAGGAAGATCTGCGCCGGAATGATCCGGATCGCCGTCGCGTTACCGGCGCCGGAGGGCTGTCCGTAGAACGGGTCTACGCCCGGCTGCTCCGGTGCCGCGGTGGTCGTGCTGCTGGGGGTCGAAGCCGGAGCGGCCTGGCTTGGCGTGGCCGGTGCGGGGGCCGGAGCGGGCGCCGCCCCGGGAGCGACGGTGATCGTCGCGAGGCCGGTCCGGTGCCCCGAAGCCGCCTCGACGATCGCG
>DATBCM010000506.1:0-2859 GCA_036270455.1 Gemmatimonadales bacterium
CGCCGTACGGGGGAATCGGGAAGTGCCAGTCGATGTCGAAGTCGATCGCGGCCCCGGGCGCGAGCGGGCTCGGGAGCTCGACCCGCATCATGGTCCCGTACTCGGTGCGGATGAGCGGTTTCCCGCCCGACTCGAGCTTGGCGATGGTGATGCCGCCGATGAAGCCCTGCCCGGTGAAGTCGAACGACACGCCGCCGGCGAACACCAGCGGAGGCTGGTTCAGCTGATACGTGATGCTGTTCTTCGCGAAGATGTTCTGCTCGATCTGCATCCACACGAAGGGGAGCGAATCGGGCGAGTGGTTCACGTAGTGGATCCGCTCGCTGCCGGTCAGCGTGCTCGCCGCCGTATCGAGCTCCGCGCGGATGCTGTAATCGGCTTCCTGTTGCCAGTAGTTCGGTCCCGGCGCGCCACTGGCCGACCGCATCCGGTTCGCCGCCGGCAGGGCGAGGGCGCGGAAGGGTGAAGAATCCGCCACCGATTGGGGAGATTGGATCGCCAGGGAAAGGACGGCTAAGAGCAACATGGAAAACCTCCGAAAGAAGACATCAGACGTCAGTCGTCAGTAGACTCGATACAGGACGGGCATCACTGATGTCTGACGTCTGAGGTCTGACATCTCAAGCCGCTATGATCGCGGCGGCCCGGTGCGCGATACCCATGATCGTCAGCATCGGGTTGACCCCCGAGGCCGACGGAAAGACGCTTGCATCGGCGACGAACAGCCCCGGCGTGTCCCAGACCTGATTCTCGGGATCGACCACCGCGGAGGTTCGATTCCCGCCCATCCGGCAGCTGCCCATCTGGTGGAACGTCACGGACAACATCTGATTGGCGCCGAGGCCCGCCGAGCGGACCTGATCGAGCCAGCGCGCCCGGGCGGCGGCGCCGTCGGCCGGACGGTAGGCATTTACCGCCGCCTGGGGTGCGAGAATCTCGCGCGCCCCCGCCGCCTCCAAGAGGCGCGACGCTTCCTGGACGGCCCGCCAGAGATGCTCGCGGTCGTACCTCGAGAGCGCATAGTCTACCACCGGTGCGCCCGCCTCGTTGACGCGGACCCGGCCGCCGAACCGGTCCCGCAACAGGATCCCGACCAGCGTGAGGTTCGGGAGGCGGGTCATCGCTTCCCGGTAGCCGGCGCCCGATTCCCACGGCTGGGCGAGTGCGGCGAGGGACGGGTGGACCGGTGCGGTTTCGAACTTGAACCCATACCCATCGCGGAGATCGGCGAACTGATCCGAGAAGTGCGCCTGCAGGGCACCGGTCCAGGGCCGGACCGGCTCATCCATCAGTCCGAAGATCGCGGTCGCGGGATGCAGGGTGAGGTTCCGCCCCAGCGCGGCGTGCCGTAGCCCCGAGCGCAGCAGCAACGCGGGTGAGTGAATCGACCCTCCGGCCACCACCACGGCCTTGGCCCGCACGGTGAGTCGGGCCGTGGTCGACGCTCCCCGCACGATCGCCTCCACGCCGGTGGCGCGCCCGTTCTCGCGAATCACCCGTCTCACATCCGCGCGGACGACGAAGGTCGCCCCGCGGTCCGCCGCATCCTGGAGGTAGGTGACGAGGGTCGAGCGCTTCGCGCCGCGCTGGCACCCGTATCCGCAGTAGCCACACGCGTCATCCTGCGGGCAGCCCTGGACGTCGCGAGGCAGGAGCCCGTGATGCCAGCCGCAGCGCTCCAATCCCTGGATCAGAAGGCGGTCGCGCCCCGACGGCTGGGCGTGGTCGGTGTTCACGTGAATCCGCTGAGCGACGGCATCGAGATGCCCAGTGAACTCAGGCGTCGTGAAATGGGGGAGCCCGTGTTCGCGAGCCCACGATTCTCGGAGTGGTCCCGGGGGGTGGAAACTCGTCGTGTAGTTCACGACGGTGCCGCCACCCAGGCAGCTCCCCTGCAGGATGATGAGCCCCAGGTCCTTCGTGGCGAGCAGGCCACCGGCGTCGTAGAGCCGGGCGAGCATCTCCCCTTCGCGCTGCGTGAAGTCGGCCTCGTTCGAGTAGGCGCCCTTCTCGAGGACCACGACGTGCTTGCCGGCGCGAGCCAGCTCGCCGGCCACGACCCCGCCGCCGGCCCCCGAGCCGACCACTACGACGTCGCAGTCGAGCGTCAGGTCCCGCGGGACGGCCAGGGGCGTGATGGTCTTGGGCGTGTCGGGTGGGGGAGATGCCGGGCCTGGATACTTGAGCGCGGCCCAGGTGGGATTATTGCCCCTCTCATCGGTGGCGGTATAGCGGGTGACCGCGGTGATGCGCTTGAGGGCTTGGAATCCGCTGCGCCGCAGGTTCAGGCGAGAGAGCGCCCAGGAACGGAGGTACCGCTCGCGGGCGCCGCGATCCATCGCAGAGAACCGTCCGGGTCGCCCGGTGAACAGGAGATTGACGAGCCGCGACTCGAAGAGGCCGAGCAACAGACCGAGCTGGGCGCGGTCCGCGGGCGGCAGGCCGTCGACGACGGCCGTCACTCGCTCCGCGAGCCCGTGATCGGCCCCGTCGGGAAACAGGGTGTCCACCACCAGCGCCAGGACTGCGCGCTGACGGGGAGTCAGGTCAGGCCTCCTGGAAGATGGTCAGGTGGTGGCCATCGGGGTCGTCGATCAGGAAACCGCGCGGACCCCAACCCACGTCGTGCACATCTTTCACCAGTACTCCGCCCTTGGTCTTCACACGCGTCGCGAGCTGATCGATGTCCTGCGCCGTGCGGGCCCAGAGCCGGACGCCCATGCCCTTGTGGCCCTCACGCCCCTTGTCGAACGAATCCTGGGTCAAGTAGAACGTGATGGCACCCGCCTTCATCTCGATGCCGACGAGCTGGCCGTTGTACTCGTATTTCTGCCCTTCGCTCATGCCCAGGATGTCGCG
>DATBCM010000507.1:0-7830 GCA_036270455.1 Gemmatimonadales bacterium
GCCAGCCACTGTCCGGCCGCGATCCGCGGGGAAGGATGCGCGAATCTGGCGCGATGAACCGGCGCCGGCTTCTCGCCCTTGCGCAACGCCAGGAGCGCCGCCCCCGGTCCCCCGAACGCTCCCGTCACCCACACGCCGTCCCCGGGCTGGGCTCCACCTCTGGTCACCGGCCGCCTCGCTTCGCCGAGCGCGCAGATATCCACGATGTACTTGTCGCTCTTCACCAGGTCGCCACCGAGCACCTTTCCACCGACGCTCGCGACCACATGTCCGACGCCAGCCATGATCTCGCTGACGGGATCGGGGGCGACAGCTCCCCCTTTAGGGCTCCCGACACTCACGAGCACGCCGACGACGGTCGCCCCCTCTGCCGCCAAGTCGGACAACGCCGCCGCCGCGGCCCGTCCCCCGATCTCCTGAAATGAGAGCCAGTCAGTACGGAAGTGGACGCCCTCGACGCTGCAATCGATGCTCGCCACCAGGTTGGTGTCCCCCCGGGGGATGACGGCCGCGTCATCACCCAGGACGGACGCCGCCTGCCCCAGACGGGTGGCAACGGCGCGGATGCGATCGAACTCCGCCCCGGACCCCATCGGAAAATGGGTCACCGGTGGAGTACCGCGTCGCGGGAAAGCCGCACCAGTCCGGCGTCGGTGGCCACCCAGACGTAGTCGCCCTGCACCGTGACGTCGCGGATCGCAGCCGGAATGTCCCCCGGCACCGAGATCCCGCGAAACGTCTGGTGCCCGATGTCCCAGAACACGAGCCCGCCGGTCCCCGCGATCCACACCCCACCCGCGTCGGGAGCCAGCGCGGTGATGGTCCCGGTGGGCGCGCGGGGCCGGAGGACGGTCCAGCTCCCGTCCTTGGGATCGCGCCAACCCAATTGATCGGAGGTCGCGGCGACGATGGTGTCGTGCGCGTTGGCGAGTGCCGCGATCGGCGCTCGCAGAGTGGGTACCGCCGCGAGCTCGGCGGGCAACGTCGGGGCAGTCGACCCCGGCGCGAGCAAGGCGAGCCCGTCCACAGTGCCGACCCAGAGGCTCTCGCGCTGGGCGGCCAGCGCCGGAATGGCGCGGTCGTACCCAGCCATCCGGGTGACCGCCCCCGCAGGCGTGATCAATGCCAGCCCCTGCGCGGTGCCGACCCAGACTCCATCCGGTGCCTTGGCCAGGGAGAGCACGTTCGGCCCGGGGAGTCCCGCCCCTACGTCGTAGAACCGTCCGGTGCCACCCTGTCCCGCGGGCATCTGAAAGAGCCCGAACGACGTGCCGAGCCAGAGCCCGTCACCGGAGTAGAGCAGGCGCTGGGCGAGCAGGACCGAGGTTCCCCGCCCGAGGGCGTCCTCGTTCACCGTGAAGCGCGACAGGTCGGCGCTCACCCACGTGAGGGCACGCCGCTCACCCGCGCGGGCCGAACCGACCGTCCACACTCCATCCGGTCCCGGCACCACCACCGACGCCCGTTGATTCGGGATTCCGAACGGGAGTGACCCGCCCTGGCCACTCATCGGATTCACCCGCACCACCCCGAGTCCCGTGGTGCCGAGGAACAGCTCGTCGGGGCGATCCTGCGTGCCGGCGCCGGCGGTGAACTGGTACGTCCGGAGACGCGTATCGGTCAGGAGGCGGCCCTGCATCCCGTTCACCACCGGGGCACGCGCGAGCAGCGTCCGGATCGCCTGCGGCCCGTTCCGGCGATTCAGCGGCGGGAGATTGATCGCGGGCGTCGCAACCATCCCGCCGTGCTGGACCACGTACCAGCCGTTGAAGCCCTGGACGTAGAAGCCACCGAGGGGATTCTGCGCATCGAAAAAGGCGTCGCGGGCTCCACCGGGGATGATCCCGGAGTCCCACTGATTGATGTCCTGGTTGTAGTGCGCCCAGCCGTCAGTGGTCCCCAGCCACACCCCGTTCCCCACCGGATCCGCGATCGCGAATCGCACCTGTGCGCTCGGGTACCCGTCGAGTGTGCTCTGCGGCAGGTCGAACGTGCCGGCGCCTCGGTCATAGATGATCAATCCGTTGAGCGTCGCCGCGTAGACCTTGAACGACGACGCCGCGACGGCCGTGACCACCGAGAAGTCACTGATCAGGACCCGGTCCCCCGGACGCCAGAACCCCGAACTCATGGGCAACGCCAGGAGGGCGCACGCCAGGAAACGCTTCACGGCGTCAGGCCGTCTCCGGCGCGTCGAGGGTCACGAGCACCGGCGGCGACGAGGCGCCGGTATCGCGCCAGGCGCGCCACACCGCGGGAAGGGACGCGAGGACATCGGCGGGCCGGAGCGAGCGCGCCGTCCAATCGCGCGCCCCCTGCTCCGCCGCCCGGCCCAGCGCGTGGGCACCGAGTGCCGCGGCCGCGACCGGAGGAAGGCCGCGCGCCAGGAAGGCCCCGATGAAGCCGGCGAGGAGATCTCCGGAGCCTCCCGTCGCCAAACCCGGATTGCCGCTCGCCACGACGTGCGCGGGTCCCGACACTCCGGCGATGACGGTCGGCACGCCCTTGAGCAGCACCGTGCCCGAGAGCTGCTGCGCGGCCCGGGCGGCGGCGGCCCAGCGGTCATTCGCCGCTTCGTCCGCCAGCGCATCACCGAGTGCGGCGCGGAACTCACCGAGGTGGGGCGTAAAAACGACGGGCCGGGAGCCGGGAGCCGTACCCTCCCAGAGGGTTAGAGCATCGGCATCCACCACGGTGGGGATCGGACGCCGGGCCACCGCCGCTTGAAGCACGCCCTTCCGCTCCGGCTCTCGACCCAATCCGGGACCGATCACCAGGGCGTCAGCCCACTCCACCGCCTCCACCGCCGCAGGCTCGAGCGCGCCACTCAGCTTCGATTCGACGGTCAGGACGTCCGGGAGACTCGCGCGAGCGGCCGCGACGGTCTCGGGGCCGGCGATCAGCTTGACCAGCCCCGCTCCGGCGGCGAGCGCCGCGCGCGCGGCATGGAGGGCCGCACCGGACATGCCGGCAGCGCCGCCGATCACGGTGACGCGCCCGCGGTCCCCTTTGTGCATGCGGGCCTCGAGAGGCGGGAGCGTGGCGCCCGCCCAGCGGTCGGTCACGAGCACCGGCCACGCCGGGTCCGCGGGCGGGAATCCGATGTCCACCACCACGATCTTGCCGCACCACTCGCGCGCCAGGAGATGCCCGCGGCGCGGGCCTCCGAAGGTCACCGTGACCTGGGCCCGGAAGGGCCCGTGGGCGTCTCCACTCGAGAGATCGAGCCCCGTCGGACCGTCCACCGCGAGAATCGGTGCGCCATACGCCGCCATTCTCTGTGTCAGCGCCAGGACGTCCCCCCGCGCCGGGCCCGTCGCACCGGTGCCGAGCACGGCATCGACGAGCAGGACGGCAGCCGGCCAGGCTTCACCCTCTCCCACTTCGTGCACGCCATCGAGCCGCGCCAGGGCTCGGGTCTCAACGCCGTCGTCCGTCCTGGGATCGAGGCCGGTGACCCAGACCGGAACGCTCAGGGCGTGAAGCGCACGGGCCAGCACCCACCCGTCCCCGCCATTGTTTCCCGCCCCGACGACGACCAGCGCTCCGCGCTCGGCCACGTCCGGGAACTCCCGGAGGGCCACCGCCGCCACGGCCCGTCCCGCCGTTTCCATGAGTACCCGGCTCGGAATCCTGGCTGTAGTCCGCGCGTTGCGGTCCCACAGCGCCGCTTCACCGGCAGAGAGGACCGGGATCGTATTCATGGAATCACCACCCCGGCGTACCCCACCACGGAGCTTTCGTCGAGGCTCACCCACCCCGAATGCCGGTAGTCCACCACGTCCGCTCGACTGGCGCCGAGCGCTTTCGCCGCCGCGAGGACGGTGGCGACGGGCGCGCGGCCGCACATGGTGATGCCTTCCCGGTGGCAGCGCCGCAGCAGCTCCTCGCCATCCAGTTTCTGCACCGCGCCCAGCGCCTGCGCGTCCTTGATCTCGGCGACGTTGGCCGGCTCGTAGTGCGAGAAATCGCTCGAGGCCAGGAGCAGCACCGGCTCCGGGGAGCCGCGCACGACCTGCGCCAGCGCTTCCCCGAGTGTCCGGCACGACTCCCAATCGTCCCACGCGAGCACCAGCGGCACGATGCGGGTCTCCCGCGAGAGGACCTGAATGAACGGAAGCTCCACTTCGACTGCATGCTCATCCTGGTGCGCGAGGTGATCCACGGACACCAGCGGGCAGGCCTCGAGCAGCGCCCGCGAGAGCTCCTCGTCCACTGTGACATCGCCGAGGGGCGTCTCGAAGGCTCCGGACTCCCAGAGGGACGCGCCCCCAGGGGCCCGTGACAATCCGGTATGGTTGGGCGCGACGATGATCACGATGGGGGGACTCCGGATCCGGGCGAAGGTGTGCGCGGCGGTGACACCGGAGTAGAGATACCCCGCGTGGGGGACTACGCCCGCGCGAATCACGGCCGGGTGGGCGATGCGAGCCATGGGACTCATCAGGTCCCGCACGGCGCGCTCCAGCTCAGAAGAGGTGCCGGGGTAAAAGCGGCCGCTGACCGCCCCCTTCCTCCGGGCGTTTACCGCGCGCTTCCCCCGCTCAGTCCGGGCCAGGCGTAGCCAGCCCGGAGCGCGTCCGCGAACTCGTACACGCCTTCGAAATCTTCGACCTTGTCGGAGGGCTGCCGGGCCAGGAGCCCGACATCGATCAACAAGAACACGATGCGGCCGATATCGCCCGTGCTGCGGATGCCCCAGAACGAGAGCACTTCCCCCGCCAGCAGGCCGAACTGCTCGAGCGCGAAGTCCCGGCACGCCCAGGCCAGCTCGCCACCGGAGAGGTGGCGGCGCGCCGGCAGCCGGCCCTGCGCGAACTCCAGCGCCGCGAGCACGAACAGGTACGCGCGCTCGTGATACGCCCCGTCCTGCGCGCGCAGCGCCGCGAACGCGGCGTCGAGCGTGGTGGGCTCGCGGTTCGGCTCAGACATGCGCCGGTTCCCGCCGGTGCGCGTACAGGGGAAACGCGTCGGTGAGCTCGCGGACCTGGCCCTTCACTCGCGCCAGGGTCGCATCGTCCTTCCCCGTCAACACGGTGTCGATCAACTCCGCCACCCGGCCGCACTCGGCTTCCTTGAAGCCGCGCGTCGTCACGGCGGGCGTGCCGAGGCGGACGCCACTGGTGACGAACGGCGACTGCGGGTCACCGGGGATGGTGTTCTTGTTCACGGTGATCCCCGCCCGGTCGAGCAGCTGCTCGGCTTCTTTGCCGGTCAGGTTCTTGGGACGCAGGTCCACCAGCATCAGGTGCGTGTCGGTGCCGCCGGAGACGATGGCGTAGCCGCGTGCCACCATCGCCTGCGCAAGAGCCTGGGCGTTCTTCACTACCTGGGCCGCGTAGTCCTTGAACCCCGGCTGCAGGGCCTCCGTAAACGAGACCGCCTTCGCGGCGATGACGTGCTCGAGCGGACCGCCCTGGGTGCCCGGAAAGACCCACTTGTCGATTGACTTCGCGAGGTCAGCCCGGCAGAGAATCATGCCGCCCCGGGGGCCCCGGAGCGTCTTGTGCGTCGTAGTGGTGACGATCTGCGCGTGCGGCACGGGCGACGGATGGACGCCGCCCGCCACGAGCCCGGCGAAGTGCGACATGTCCACCAGGAACGTGGCGCCGATCTCGTCCGCAATGGAGCGGAAGACCGGAAAGTCGATCACCCGGGCGTAGGCGCTCCCGCCGGCGATCACGAGCTTGGGGCGCTCTTTCCGCGCCAGGTCACGCACCTGGTCGTAGTCGATGCGACCCGTGTCTTCGCGCACGCCGTACTGCACCGACCGGAAAATCGACCCCGAGAAATTCACCGACGCGCCGTGGGTGAGGTGCCCGCCATGCGGCAGGGCCAGGCCCATCAGTGTCTCGCCCGCCCTCAGCACGGCGAGGTACGCGGCCATGTTGGCCTGCGCGCCCGAGTGCGGCTGGACGTTCGCATGCTCGGCGCCGAAGATCTGCTTGGCGCGGTCGATGGCCAGCTGCTCGACCTCGTCCACCACCTCGCACCCGCCGTAATACCGCTTCCGGGGCACGCCCTCGGCGTACTTGTTGGTGAGGGCCGTGCCCATCGCCTCCAGCACGGCGATGGACACGAAGTTTTCACTCGCGATCAGCTCGAGGCCGTGCTCCTGCCGGTCCACCTCCCGCTTGATGAGGGCGTGGATCTGAGGATCGACTTCTCGCAGCGGAGCCCGACGGTCAGTCGTCACGCTCGATCTTCTCCACCCGCCGTTCGTGGCGACCTCCCTCGAAGGGTGTATCGAGGAAGGTGTGCAGGATATCCATCGCCTGCTGGTCGTTGGTGAACCGGGACGGCAACACCAGAATGTTGGCGTCGTTGTGCTTTCGCGAAAGCGCCGCGATTTCCGGAGTCCAGACCACGGCGGCCCGGACCTGGGGAAACCGGTTGGCCACGTAGGACATGCCCAGTCCGGTACCGCAGGTCAGGATCCCGCGCTTGACCAGGCCCTCACTCACGGCCTCGGCCACCGGCTTGCCGTAGTCGGGGAAATCGTCGGCCGGATCGAGCCGGACGGGACCCGCGTCCACCGGCTCATAGCCCAGACGCTTGAGCTCGGTCTTGAGCTTCTCCTTCAGCTCGAACCCCGCGTGGTCGGCTCCGACCCAGATCTTCTCAGACAAAGTTCTGCCTCAACTTGGCCACCGCGGCGATCCGCTGCTCGGCCAGCCGGTCGGCGGCCCGGTACGACGGGATCTTCTCTTCCACGGCGATTTCGAATACCCGGAGGATGGTGTCGTAGATCTCCCCGGCCTTGGCCCGCGCCCGCTCCAGGGACCAGTCGTGCAGCTCGGCGTTGACGTTGATCAGACCACCGCCATTGATCACGTAGTCGGGCGCGTAGACGATGCCCCGCTTCTCCAGCTCGTCGCCATGCCGGTCTTCGGCCAGGACGTTGTTCGCTGCCCCGGCGACGATCGCCACCTTGAGCTTCGGGAGCGACTCGTCGTTGATCACGGCGCCCAGCGCGCAGGGCGCGAAGATGTCGGCCTTCTGGCCGAAGATCTCGTCCGTCCCCACCGCGGTCGCGCCGAAGTCCTGCGTCACCGTCTTCACCCGCTGGGCGTCGATGTCGGTGACGATGAGCTTGGCGCCCTCTTCGTGGAGATGCTTGCAGAGGTAGTACCCGACATGGCCGCACCCCTGCACGGCCACCGTCTTCCCGGAGAGTGAATCCGACCCCCACCGGTGCTGGGCGGCAGCCTTCATCCCGCGGTACGTCCCGTAGGCGGTCACGGGGGACGGGTCACCCGACTTGCCGAGCAAGCCCGTCACGTGCGTGGTCTCGGTGCGGATGAACTCCATGTCCGCCGTCGACGTCCCGACGTCCTCGGCGGTGATGTAGCGGCCGCCCAGGGATTCGACGTGCCGGCCATGGACGCGGAAGAGAGGCTCGCGCTTGGTGGTCTTGTTGTCGCCGATGATGACGCTCTTCCCGCCGCCCAGGTTCAAGCCCGCCACCGCCGCCTTGTACGTCATGCCGCGGGAGAGCCGGAGGGCGTCGGTCAGCGCTGCCTCATCGGACGTGTAGTTCCAGAAGCGCGTGCCGCCGAGCGCCGGGCCCAGGGTGGTGTCGTGGATCGCGATGATCCCGCGATACCCCGTGGAGGGCTCGTAGAAGAAGCTGACCTGCTCGTGGCTGTGCTCGCCGAGCGACGTGAAGAGGCCGGGCGAACCGAAATCAGTCATGGCGGGTGAGCCCCCGGGCGATGATGAGACGTTGGATTTCACTGGTGCCTTCATAGATCTCCGTGACCTTCGCGTCCCGGAAGAGCTTCTCGACGGGGAAATCGCGCATGTACCCGTAGCCCCCGAAGAGCTGCA
>DATBCM010000508.1:0-6669 GCA_036270455.1 Gemmatimonadales bacterium
AGCGCGAGGATCAGGATGGCCGCGCGGGTGTGATTCGAGTCAATCGAGGCCACGGAATCCCCTGGCGGTGAGTGCGGCGAGGCGCTCGCGGGCAGCCGCGAGGCGGGTGGCGAACACCGGATCGGCCTGGCCCCAGGCGCGGACCACCGCCCCATAGTGGGCCGCGGCACTGTCGGAAGCTCCGGCTGCATCGAACGCGCGTGCCGCAAGCTCGTGGAGCTCCGTGCGCGTGGCGTAATACGCCGATCCGTCCACCGCCTCCGCCAACCCCGCCGAGGCGACGGAGGCGGCCTCCGGCGCGTGCCCGGCGCCCAGGAGTGCTCGTCCCAGCTCCAGATTGGTTCGGGTATACCCGATGCTGAGCGAGAACACGGCGGTGCGGAGTGATCGCAGCGCGGAGTCCGCGTGGCCGCGCGCGAGCCAGACCAACCCGCGCAGATGGGCCGGCAGATGGCGGTCCCGCCCATAGAGACTCCGCCGCGCCATCCCGTCGATGGTATCGGCGTCAGCCTTCACCCGCGCCGTGTCTCCCGCGGCGGCCCATGCTTCCGCCGCGTGCGCGAGCTCCCACGACTGCCGCCGTGCGTCCACGCCGAACGCCTGCCCCCGGGGCACTCCACGCGGGAGGGCGATCGAATCGAAGAGAGCGCCGGCCTCGTCGGCCCGGCCGAGCTCGAACAGCACCTGCGCCTCGGGAATGGCCCCCAGTCCCAGTGGGTCGGTATTGGCGCGCCGGTAGGTCCGGGCGTAGCGCAGGGCCTCCTGGAGCCTGCCTTGATTGCGGAGGCTGATGACGAGCAGCCACAGGGACTGCTCGCGGCCGGCGCGGGTGCCGTATGAGGCGGCGTCCCGGAGCATCCGGTCCGCGGCAGTGAACTGGCCCTCGCGGATCTCCAGATCTGCGGCACCCATCGCATCCCCGGCAGGTCCCGGCGTGAGGTCCGCGGCGCGCCGTCCCGAGCTCCGCGCGTCCCCGACATGCCCCTCGGCCGCCTGGATAACCGAGAGCGACCCCCACGCCCCCCACGACTGCGGGTTCATCTGGACCTCTTCCCGGGCCGCGCGCTCCGCGGCCGGAAGGGAGTCGAGGAATTGCAGCGCTATGACGATGCCTTCGCGCGCTTCGCGGGACGCCGGCGTCATGGCCAGCTCGGTTCGGAACTCGCCGAGGGCGCCCGCGAAATCGCCCGACCAGAGCAGGGTGGACGCGAACAAATGATGGGCCAGCGGATCGTCGCGATAGCGGACGGCGAGCGATTCCGCGGTGGCGAGTGCCTCAGGAGCGTCCCGGCGAAAGGCTACCGCCGTTTCGATCACCAGGCGGTCATGCTCGGTCGCGTGCGGGATCAGCCCCTCCGCGCGGGCGAACCATTTCTGCGCGGCCTCGCCGTCGATGGCGTCGGCGCTCACCCCGGCGTAGTAGGCGGCCAACGGAAATCGGGGGGACGCCTCGAGAGCCGCCTCAAACCACCCGAGGGCGGCGCGATTGTCCCCCTGGGCCTGGAGCGTCGCGAGACCGCGCCGGTAGAGCGAATCCGCCAGAGTGGATCGCGCTTGCGCGCGCCGAGGCACCATCCAGGCGGTCAGGGCCAGTGCGAGGGATGCCGCGGCTGCGGCGAAGGCCGGCCAGCTCCACCGTCGGGCGTGACGAGGTGGGGTTGCCGGTGGCGCTGGTGCAAACGCGAGCGGGGGCGGGACCCGGTTCGCCAGCAGAACAGCGCGCCGCCGCAGTGCGTCCCGCCGCTCGTCAAGCCAGTGATCCCACTCCGGCGCGGCGTCGCGGATGAAGAATCCCGGTAGCAGCTCGCCCCGGTAGAGCGCCGCCTTGTCCGCGCCCGGTCCACCATCCTCGAATGCGACCGCATCGCACCACAACTCCGCGCCGATGGCGATGTCTTCTGACCCCCTCGTCCGAACCACGTCCTTCCCCAGCGTTTTTCTCAAGAAATGGAGCGCCTGGCGGAGGGCATGACGGGCCCGGGCCTGGTCGAGCTCAGGCCAGAACAGGGCGAGGACCGTGTCGCGGCGGTGCCAGCCGCGGGGCTGGGCCAGGGCGAGGTACACGAGCAGGGCGAATCGCTTGGACTGCGCCGCGACCTGATCGGCGGAATGGCCGTCGGTGCTGGTGAGCTCGACGCCCCCGAGAATTCGCAATTCGATCATGCGGTCATCTCCCCAAGACGCTCGCCGAGGACTGGTGACGGCCCGGTGACGCGGGTCAGCCACCATGGTGGCACCTAGCCTACCGCCCTTGTTGAAGGGCGGCAACCACACTCGTCGCGAGACCACCATGCGCTCTGTGTCGCTTCTCTTCTCCCTGCTGTCTCTGGGCCCGGTGCCCCGACGGGCCGTGCCGCCGAAGCCCGTCACCCGCGTCTACTACATCGCGGCCGACACCGTCCGTTGGGACTACGTGCCCGGCGGGATCGATCAGCTGTCGGGACATCCGTATCAGGACACGGCCTTTTTTCCGGACAGTGCGCCCAAGGCCGTCTCCACGCAGTACCTCAAGATCCTGTACCGGGAATACACAGACAGCACCTTCCGGACGCTCAAAGCCAGGGCCCCAGAATGGCGCCACCTGGGATTCCTCGGCCCCCTGATTCGGGCCGTGGTCGGCGACACGATCCGGGTGGTGTTCCGGAACAACGCGCCGGGCCGGTTCTCCATGCACCCCCATGGCGTCTTCTATACCAAGAGCTCGGAGGGGGCGCCTTACGTGGACGGCACCTCCGGCGCCGACACCGCCGACGACGGTGTTCCTCAAGGCGGCACCCACGTCTATGTGTGGCCGGTGCCCGCGCGCGCCGGCCCCGGCCCCAACGACGGGAGCTCGGTCCTGTGGATGTATCACTCCCACACGGATGAAGTGCGGGACATCAACTCGGGGCTCCTCGGCCCCATGATCGTCACGGCCCGGGACCGGGCCCGCGCGGATGCCACTCCGGTCGACGTGCATCGCGAGATGGTCACCGCGTTCGCGCAGGTCGAAGAGATGTCGAGTTGGTTCGCGGAGCAGAATCTCCCGCCCTTCGCGAAGCGGGCCATTCCCCGCGCTGAGCCGGGGCGGTTCGACGCCTACCCCTACTACGTCGAGTTCACGATCAACGGCTTCACCCACGGATCACTGCCCCTGGAGGACCTGACGCTGAAGCGGGGCCAACGCGTGCGCTGGTACGTCTTCGGCTCGACGAATGACTTCGACTTCCACGCACCGCACTGGCACGGGAACACGGTGCTCTTGAATGGGCTGCGGACGGACGTACTGCAGATCTCGATGATGCAGATGGTCGTGGCCGACATGGTGCCCGACAACGTGGGTACCTGGCTCTTCCATTGTCACGTGAGCTTTCATTTCGTGGATGGCATGGGGGTCCGGTACCGCGTGATTGAGTAGGCGGGAAGGGCTCCGGGCGGTCCGGCTTGCGTCTCGGCCGCTTTCCCCAATCTTGTTAGGGTCCCGTCCGGAGCCTTATCCAGTTTGAGAACCTGGGAGCAAGTCGCCGCCCGCGTCCTGCGGACGGTCGGCCTCGAGAGCATCCACCGGAAGCTGCTGGTGTTCGGCATCGTGGCCACACTGGTGCCGTCCTTCGGCATCGCGTGGTCGTCGTACATCCAGAATAAGCGGGTGGTGCGGGACAAGATCACCCAGGAGCTCGCGACTCTGTCGGGCCCCGGGGCCCGGGATGTCGAGATCTGGCTCAAGCAGCACCTGCTCGATCTCCGGGTGTTCGCCGGCTCGGAGATCCTGATCGCCAGCCGCGGCGGGACCGAGAAGCGCCGCACCGACTACCTGCAATCCGTCCGCACCCACTTTTCGGATTACGAAGCCCTCGCGGCCCTCGATGCGGAGGGCCACTCGATCGCCATGTCTTCCCGCGGGGCGAAGTCCATTCCGCTTCCGAGCGACTGGGGCACCCAACTTCGCAACAGCGGTGCCGTGATCGGCGAGCCGTTCAAGGCCCCGGGAGGCCGGGTGCAAATGGTCCTCGCCGTCCCGATTCAGACACCGACGGGGCGGGCGACGACCAGCCTCGCGGCCATCGTCGACGTGCGCGGCCTCGCGGACAACCTGACGCGCTTTGTGCCGAGGGACTCCGGGCGTTTCTACCTTACCACGGGAAACGGCCTGCTGGTCGCCGGAAAGGGACCTGCAGCCGACTCCGCCCTCGTCGCCCAGCTCTCCTCGGCCACGATCGGGAATCTGTCGGCCCGCCCCGGGCAGGCGCTCGAATACACCGGCTTCGGCAAGCGTGCGGTCCTCGGCACCATGGAGCCGGTGGATCGCCTGCACTGGGCCGCCATCGCCGAAGTGCCCGCGACGGCCGCGTTCCGCCAGATCGAGCACCTGCGGAACGTCACCGCCGTCGTCGTCGCGATCATGTTCGTCAGCGTGGGCCTGCTCGCGTATGCCCTCGGACTCCTCATCGTTCATCCCCTGGACCGGCTCTCGGCGGGTGCGGCCACGGTGGCCCGCGGTGATCTCGCCGTCGATCTCCCGGTCGTCGGGGGCGGCGAGGTCGGCAAGCTCACCGAGGTCTTCAACCACATGGTGGCGCGGATCCGCGAAGGGCGCGACGCACTGCAGAAGCTGTCGGTCACGGACGGTCTGACCGGGCTCTACAACCGCCGCCGCCTGATGGAGACGCTGGACGCCGAAGCGGAACGGTCACAGCGGGGTGCGGGACCGTTCGCCGTGCTGATGGCCGACGTCGACCACTTCAAGAAGTACAACGACACGCACGGGCATCAGGCGGGAGACGAGGTGCTGACGCGGGTCGCGGCGATCCTCCGGGAAGTTACGCGCCAGGTGGACTGCGCGGCGCGCTACGGCGGCGAAGAGTTTCTGGTGCTGCTCCCGCAGACGCCGATGGAAGGGGCCGCGGAAGTCGCCGAGCGTCTGCGCGCGCGGGTGAAGGACGCCGGGGCGAAAGCCGGGGGCGAGCCGGTGACGGTGAGCGTCGGAGTGGCGGAGTTTCCCAAGAATGGGGACACGCCGCAGGCGGTGATCGCGGCCGCGGACGCCGCCCTCTATCGCGCCAAAGCCGACGGGCGGGACCGGGTGGCCCGGTCCGCGGTGGCGGCGAGACCGTCGCGGAGTTCGGGGGCTAGCGCGCGCCGGCGGCGCGACGGCTGATCAGGGTCCGGTGAATCCAGCCCGACCTGCTTCCCTCGTCGGTGATCCGAACCCATTCATCCAGATAGGAAAACGCAGTGATGTCCGCACCCGCTTCCAGGGTATAGGCCACTTTGAAACTGGTGCCCGGCCCCGAGCGGATGTTGGCGTGGCCGGTGGTGTGCAGGGACAGAGGGATGGCGAAGGGCACTTCGCCGGCCCGCAAGGTCGACCGGTCGATCCCTGACAGCCGTGACTGCCCCTCGGTGGCGAAGTTCTTCGCCTGGTTCGAGAGGTACACGACGCCGCCGTAGTTTCCCTTGTCGAACTCCGTGGATGCCTCCCGCAACATCTGATTCGCGGAATTCAGCTCGGGCAGGGGGGCAGTGCCGGCGTTGGTCCTGAGGGTCTGCACCGCCACCTGCGCCTCGGCCATGCCGGACGCCGCCTCGGCGCGCGTCGCCAGGGTCGAGACCTTGGCCATGGCCCGCACCACCTCGACCCGCGCATCGTCCAACTGTTGCTGCAGCGCCTCGACCTCGGCGTCCCGCTCCATGTTCTGGAGCTCGAGCTGAGCGATCCGGCGATCCTGATCGGGGTCGCGGGTCGTCTGGTGGGCGGTGTCGGCTGCCGTCTTGGGGTCGGGGGTGGTCGCGGGTTTCTGACACGCCGCCACTCCCCAAAGGGCCAGGCCGATTCCAGCATTCCGTAGCCTCATAGGGCGGCTAATATGCCCCTCATTCCGGACCCTCGGGAGTACCGCATGCAGGCCCAGGAATTCCCTCAGGCTAGAGCCCCGATCCACGTGACATGGCTGGGCCATGCCGCCTTTGTGGTCGCCAGCGCCGGCGGCACGGCCTTCCTGATCGACCCATTTCTCAAGGGCAATCCCGCGACTCCGGATTCGCTGAAACACCCAGGCCGGTATCGTCCCGCTGGGATCATCGTCACGCATTCGCACAGCGACCACTCGAGTGACGCCAAGGCCGTCGCGCTGGCCAGCGGCGCTCCGGTGATCGGCGAAGATGATTTCGTCAACTCGCTCGGGCTTCCGGACCCGCAGGTGATGGGCGGCAACGTCGGGGGGAGATTCACGATCGGGGACGTGACTATTCACCTCGTGCCCGCGATGCACAGCGGCGCGCCCGCAGGCCGCCCGATCGGCGTGGTGCTGACCTTCGCGGACGGCCGGTCCCTTTACCATACCGGCGACACGTGGATCTTCGGCGACATGGCGCTCATCGAGGAGCTCTATCATCCCGCCGTCATCTTGCTGAATACCGGCGGCGGGCCCTATACCCAGGACCCGGCGACCGCCGCACTCGCGGTAAAGAAGTACTTTCACCCGGACGTGATCGTACCCATGCATCACCAGACCTTTCCGGGGCTCGCGACTGAGGAGGACGTGAAGCAGGCGTTCTCCGGAGACCCGAGACTGCGCATCCTGCCGGTAGGCCAACGGGCGAGCTTCTGACCATGCATAGAGCGGCGGAGGATCGATACGAGGGCATGCCGTACCAGCGGTGCGGCCGCAGCGGGCTCAAGCTGCCCGC
>DATBCM010000509.1:0-4231 GCA_036270455.1 Gemmatimonadales bacterium
GTCGAGCCCCGTCTGCGATGAGACCGAAACCCGCGCCATTTGCGTCGGCGCTCCCGCCGTCGCGCCGGTAGCGGTAAAGGTCACGGGAGCCGCGGGCGACCGGGTGGCCGAGACCGTCTGGGCCCCCACCGTCGAGCCCAGTTTCCACGAGATGGACGTGGTGCCTCCCGCGCTGGTCGGCGCCGCAGTCCCCACCAGCGATCCACCTCCACTCACGACCCCAAAGGTCACCGTCTGCCCTGAGACGCCGGTCCCACCCGAGTCCGCGACCTTGACGATCAACGCCAACGGCAGCACGGCATTCACCGCGTACGTCTGGGCGTCACCACCGGTCTTGATGACCTGCACCGCCACCTGGCTCACCGTCACCGGAATGCTGTCGGCCACCGTCCCGCTCGTCGCGACGATCTTGGCCGAGCCGTTGCCCTGGGCGGTGACGAGGCCACCACCCGACACCAGCGCGACCGCGACGTTCGTGGAGCTCCACACCACCGAGGCTCCCGTGATGGGGTGCCCGGATTGATCCGTCACGTCCGCACTCAACTGATGGGTCGAGTTCAGGGAGCCGAACGCCAGGATGCTGGGGGTGATTGAAACCCCGCCCACGTTGTTGTTCGGCTGGGTCGGCGACTTGCTGCAGCTGCCGGCGGCCAGCGCGCACAAAGCGACCAGGGTGGCCCGTGAGGACGATCGAACGCGGATGCCCATAACCGTCACCTATGAATGAAGGGTTGTTGAAGAACCATATGGCGCAGATTCCGCTCCCGGCGCACATTGAGACAGCGGTTCGCCGTCGCCTGATCCGTCTGCAGCAGTGGAGGGCCCATGATCAGCGATCTCGCCGCCCACGCCCGCATTTGGCTCGCCCGCCCCGCCGGTTATCTCCTCGGCGCCGCGGAAGCGCGCCTCCTCGAAGCCATCGAGAAGGCCGGATCCATCAAGGAAGGCGCCGAAGCCGCGGCCATGAGCTACCGCACGGCCTGGGCCCGCGTGCGCGAAATGGAGCGCGTGCTCGGCCGCCCAGTGGTCCACTCGCGGGCCGGCGGGCCGGGGGGCGGCGCCACCACCCTCACCGACGATGCCCGCGGCCTCGTCTCGCTCTTTCACGAGCTCGACACCCGGGTCACCGAACACGCCCGCCGAGAATTCACCCGCGCCATTGAACCTAAGCCCTGAGCCGTCCCGCCGTCACTTCGCCACGAGCGGCACGTAGCTGACGAGGGATCGGAGCGAGTAATCGGACGAGCTCGCGGCCTGATTGATCGAGACGATGTACTGGTCGCTGACGTTCACATCCGGAACGCCAAAGCTGAGAATTACACCGCTCCTGATCGTACCCGTCAACAGGATTTTGCTCGTGTTGCCGCTGAAGTCGGTGGACCAGAGGGTATCCCCAGTACCCGCCACGACGTTGGTCACCGGATTCGGCCCCGTGAGCGTGAAGAGAATGGCGCCATCCAGTCCGCTGTTCGGGCTCTGGAGGTGAACGGAGAGGGTGCCCGGCTGGGGACCCGTCGGGCTCTTGGAGCACGCGATCATCGCCACCACGGCGGCGAGCACGAGGCGCAAGGGGAGGCGCGTCATGGCTGGCCTCCCTTCACCGCCACCGTTCGTGTCGGCGATAGGGGCGCCGACGGCGGGACGGGGTGCGTGAGCCGCACCCACGCCAGGAAATCTCCGACGTCCCCGAGCACGCTGTTCTTGTTGCCGATCTGATCGAGATACGCCCGCTGGGCGACCGTCAGCGGACTCGAGCCGAACAGGACCTGCTGGCGCACGTCCAAGAGGCTCAGGGGCGCCGAGAACGCGGCATGGAGATTGTACGGCCTGGTCAACGTGAGCAGGAGCGTGCTGTCCACCGTCGTGGTGTCCCCCGTCCACCCCAGAAAGAACGATCCGGCGTGCGGGTGGGCGGCGAACGACACCATCGTTCCCGGCGTCATATAGGCGCCCGTCAGCGCGCTGTCCCGGTCGCTCGTGACGCTCCCCGCGGTGTCGAACGTGATCTTGGTCCGGAACGTATGATCGAGGAGTGCCGAGACCGAATCGGTCAGGCCGCTGATCGTGATGCTGTGGGATAGGGCGCCGGCATCGGACCAGGACTGGAACACGTACCGGACGAGGGAGTCGCCCCGCACCTGCGTGTCCGCGACTGCGATGGTGTGCGTCGACCCACTGTCGAGCAGTACCTGAATCCGGTGGTGCGCCACGCCGTCCAGCTGGATGACGGCGCCGGTATCGTTTGACGTGATCGTCGTAATCGTCGCGAAGCGCAGCGTGAAGGACATGGTCCCCCCGGGCGTCACCTGCGTTATCGAATCGACGGTGAAGCCGACGTACCCCCCACCCTGATTCAACACTGCCTGGGGCGGGCCAAAGGTGTGCTTATTCTTCACACCCGGGAATGGATCACCGGCGTCGCCCCGATTCGACGTCACGCTACCGGGCGAGACGTCCAGGTTGCCGTCGCCGTCGGCTTGCACCAATTCGAGTCCGTGAATCGACTCGCTGTTCATGCAATTGGTGTTCAGGGTTCCGCATTGCGCCGCCTCCTCTGAATCCACGTGCCAGACGAGCATCCCGCCCCCGCATCCTGCCGGGCTTCCGCTCACCGCGCAGTGGATCCGGATCATAGAGGTGTCCGCGAGAACTGCCTGGCGGTTCTCGAGCAGGTAGTACTCCCCACGCGGGTTCGCTCCGCGGGGATGGACCAGAAATGCCGTGTCGGAAGTCTGCGAGGGACCGAATCTGTAGTTTCCGCCGCCCATCAACGGCACGACCGTGACCCATCCGAGTTGATTCAACGACCACACGTCCATCCTGCTGGGGCTGTAGGGTGCGGTGTAGTTCCCGCTTCCCATCAGGCTCCACTCGCCCACGCCCTCGGATGCCTGACTCACGTCATAAAGGTCAGGAAGGCCGAACGCGTGACCCGTCTCATGGGTCGCCGTGCCAATCGGCATAATCTTGGTACTGTCGCCGCACGCCAGCGGACCGCCGACGCCGCTCTGCAGGGTGTAGTTGAAGATCCTGAGGAACTGGCCCGCATGACCGGGCCAGGGTGTCTTGGTGGTATAGGCGGTATTGAGAAAAAAGCGGTGCGACCAGAGGTGATTGGCCGGGACCCCCTGGGGGCCGCAGGCACCGTCCATCGCGGGCTGAACGAAAATGACGAGGTTGAGCTCGCCGGTCGTGGGGTCGTAATCATAGACGGACCAGTCCGGGTGGATGATGCTGTCCACCTTGCGCAGGGACTCGACCAGCCCCGACTGCATGTGCGCGATGGCCGTGCCGCTGAACAGGCCATTGCACATGTGCCCGCCGAACGGGCTGCCGTTGCAAGTGCCAGGCGCTCCGGCGTAGAAGTTTTCGCCCGAGTCGAGCGTCACGTAGCCAAGCGCGTTGCCCTGCAGACTGAGGAGCCCGTTCGACATCTGCTCATAGAACGTGCGCTCGGTGTACGGACTGCCCGCCGGCGGTGACGACCCGAACAGTACGGACGTGTAGTTCGAAGTGTCCCGACCAGTTGGCCCCGCTGGCAGCGTCCCGCCGGTGTACTGGAACAGGACCGCCGGAATGTGCACGGTCCCGGAGACCGCCGCGGAGCTCGGCGCGGGGCTACCAGTTGCCACAGGGGCGTTCAGCTCCGCGATCTGCCCGTGCGCAAGCAGCGCCGCCCGCCGTGCCGCCACCTGACGCGCCCACTTGCGGAAGGCGCCGTCGGGGCGGAAGTCGAACCCCGGAATCTCCCACCGGGGAGTCATGCGTGACTGGGCCCGGGACGCGCCGGCCAGACAGAGTGACACCGCGAACACGATCCAACCCGCACGACGAAGATGCATCTCGGAACGCCTCCTGGAGACTTTTATGGTAGGCCGGCGGCAGGCCTCGCGGCTGTGGGGTCCCTCACTGACCGCCGGGCCAGAACCAACAGGATCCAGCCCGCGACCATGAAGAACACCACACCACCAACCACCTTGATTTCGAACCCCAGCGGACTCTCGACGGCCGGTGGGACCAGTGATACACCGATCGACAGCAGAACGGCTACCATCCCGACCCAGCCTGCCAGCAAGCCCACCATGCCCCGATCACGCCGCAGGCGGAGATAGGCGGCGAAGATGTACAGATAAGGAATGAAGAACAGGATGATCGTCGTGCTGGTGAGGATGACGTACGCATCCCGCACCCTCGTCCCGCTCAGTCCGGCGATAATGAAGATGGTCGCTAA
>DATBCM010000510.1:0-7492 GCA_036270455.1 Gemmatimonadales bacterium
CGCACCTTGGCACTCGCGTTCGGGGCGGACCCTCGCGATCCCGTGATCCCCGACCTCGCGTTTGGTGTGCCTGTGCGCCCCCAGGCCCCGGCGCGGGCCGGCGACCGCCCGGTGCTGGGCGTTTCGCCCATCGTGTTCGAGCGTCCGGGACAGTGGCCCGTGTCGGATGCGGCCCGGTACGAGGACTACACGGGTCGCCTCGCCCACACCGTCAAGCGACTCGTGGCCGAGGGCTACGCCTACCGGTGGGTGGTGAGCGATCTGGGCGACCGCCATGCCGTTCAGGAGGTCCGCGCGCGCCTCGATGCCGAGACCGCCGCACACGAAGTCCAGCCGGCGGCCTCCATCACCGGAGTGGCAGACCTGCTCGAAACGCTTGCCGGCATCGACGTGCTGATCGCCAGCCGCCTGCACGCGATTCTACTGGGATTCGTCGTGGGCACGCCCGCTGTGGCGCTGTCCTACGACCGGAAAGTGGACACGCTCATGTCCGATTTCGCCCTGGACGACAACCGGCTGGACATCCGCACCTTCACGCCGGATGACGTGCTGGGAGTCGTGCGCCGGCTCTGCGCCGACCGGGTAGCGGTGGCTGCGGGAATCACCGGCCGGGCGGCGGCCTACCGCGCGGCGGTCGATCGCCAGTACGACGACGTGCTGGGAGCCCTGCTCCTCCGGAAGGCCGCCTGAGCGCCCAACCCTTGGTCAGCGTGGTGGTCCCGGTTTACAACACCGCGGACTACCTGGCCGAGTGCCTGGAGAGCGCGCTCGCCCAGACCTATCAGCATTGGGAGCTGGTCGTCGCCGACAACCGGAGTACCGACCGCTCCCGCGACATCGCCGACGGGTTTGCCCGGCGCGACGCGCGCGTGCGCGTCGTCACGGCCGACACCCACATCCCCCAGGTGCCGAACTACAACCGGGCCGTCACGTTGATGAGCACGGAGAGCCGGTACTGCAAAGTGCTCCAGGCAGACGATTGGATGTTTCCTGAATGCCTGGCCCGCATGGTCGAAGTCGCGGAAGCCGATCCCGACATCGGAATCGTCGGCGGGTACACGGTACTGGGGGACTACCTCTGGTGCCAGGGTCTCGAGTTTCCGAGCCGCTCGGTGCCCGGGCGGGACGTCTGTCGCCGTCACTTGCTCAAGGGCGGATCGGTGTTCGGGTCCCCGACCAGCCTGATGTACCGGAGCGACCTGGTGCGCGCGCGGCACCCGTTCTATAGCGAGACCAGCATGTTCGAGGATACGGCGGTCTGCTACGACATCCTCGAGCACGCCCGGTACGGGTTCGTCCACCAGGTGCTGTCCTATGCGCGCGTGGACCAGGGGTCGATGTCGGCGCGCCTGATCGGCTACAACGCCTGGCTCCTCCACGAAGTCCAGATTGTGCACCAGTACGGTCCCAAGTTTCTGACGGCCGGCGAATTGCGCGATCGGTGGGGGGACCTCACCCGCCGGTACTACCGGTTCCTGGGCGGCGCGGCGCTGCGGGGGCGGCCCGCCGAGTTCTGGCGCTACCATCGCGAGGGACTCGCCGAAGTCGGCATCGGACTCAGCCGGGGGCGGATCGTGTCCCTCGCCCTGTCCGCCGCCCTCGACCTGGCTCTGAACCCGAAGTCGACCGTCGAGAACCTGCTCGGCCTCGAGCGGAACTGACCCCCATGGCGCCCGCCGTATCCGTCATCCTCCCCACCCGCAATCGCGCGGACCAGCTCCGGAAAACGCTGGCCGATGTCGACGCGCTTACGGCTCCTCCGGGGCTGACGTGGGAGGTCGTCGTCATCGACAACGGGTCGACCGATCAGACCCCGGCCGTCGCCGCCGTCGTCGCCGACCTGGACCGGCGGAGCCCGGGCCGGTTCCGCTGCGTCGCCGAGCCCGTGGCCGGCCGCTCCTCGGCGCTCAACGCAGGCGTGAAGGCGGCGGCGGGCCAGCTATTGCTCTTCGTGGACGATGACGTGCACATCGAGCCCGACTGGCTCACCGAAATGACCCGCGCCTTCGCCGAGGAGCGGTGCCTGGCCGCCGGCGGGAAGATCCTGCCGGTGTTCCTCGCGGGCCCGCCCGCCTGGCTCGCGCCGGGGGCCCCCTTTCCGTACCGGTATGATCTGGGGCAGACCCGGCATGACACGATCGCGGTGTTCGGCGCGAACATGGGATTCCGCCGCGAAGTGTTTGAGCGGTTCGGCTTGTTTCGCGACGACCTGGGGATCGCGCCGGGAGATCCCATGGTAGGTGAGGAGTCCGAGCTCTGCGAGCGGATCCGGAAGGGTGGCGGCCGGGTGCTCTATGTGCCTACCGCCGTGGTGCACCATCCAGTCACCGCGCAGCAGGCGTCCCAGGCTTTTCTCCTGACGTGGCACTTCCACTACGGCCGGTCGCTGGCCCGCCGCGAGCCGGTGCCCGCCGGCACGGTCTGGTGGCTGGACGTGCCGCGCTACCTCTGGCGTGACCTCGTGGAGCATTGGATCCGTTGGCTCTTCGCGTCCGGCGCGCCCGTTCGCTTCCAGCATCGGTTGTCGATCAAGCGGTTGTGGGGCGAGGCCGTCGAGCGCCGCGCGCTGCGGCGCTGGGAAAACCGTATCTTTATGGCCGCCAACCGGCCGGGAGTCTCTTGATGAAGGTGCTGCTGACGGGCCACAATGGGTATATCGGGGCAGTCATGGCCCGGATGATCTCGCAACGCCACGAAGTGGTGGGGCTGGATACCTACTTCTTCGAGCGCTGCACCCTGGGGCCGGAGCGCGCCGACATCCGCGCCCTGCGGGTCGATCTCCGCGACGTCCGCGAGGAGCACCTCGCCGGTTTCGACGCCGTGATCCACCTGGCCGCCCTCTCCAACGACCCGCTCGGCAATCTCCATGCCGAGAACACGTACGAGATCAACCACCGGGCCTCCGTGCGCCTGGCCGAACTGGCCAAGGCGGCGGGGGTGCCCCGCTTCCTGTTCGCTTCCTCCTGTTCGCTCTACGGCGTGGCCGGTGAGGATATGCTGGACGAGAACGCGGCCTTCAACCCCATCACGCCCTACGGCGAGTCCAAGATCTTCGTGGAGCGGGACGTCCGTCCGCTCGCCGACGAGAAGTTCACGCCCGTGTTCCTGCGCAACGCCACGGCGTACGGCGCCTCGCCCCGCCTGCGGCTCGACGTGGTGGTGAACAACCTGGTAGGCGCGGCGCTCGCGACCGGAGAGATCCTGGTCCAATCGGACGGGACGCCCTGGCGTCCGCTGGTGCACGTCGAGGATTTCTCGCGCGCCTTCCTGGCGGTACTGGAAGCTCCCCGGGAGCGGATCCACGCCCAGGCGTTCAACGTCGGGCGGACCGATGAGAACTACCGGGTGAGCGAGCTGGCGGAGTTCGTGCGCCGAGCCGTTCCGGGCACGGAGGTCCGGTACGCCGAGGGCGGCGGGCCCGACCCCCGCAGCTACCGCGTGAACTGCGACAAACTGGGCCTCGCCATTCCGGCCTACAAACCGCAGTGGCGGGTGCCCGACGGCGTGGCCCAGTTGGTCGAGAGCTACCGGGCCGCGGGGTTCGGAAAGGAGCAGTGGGATGGCACCCGGTTTTTCCGGATCCGCCGGATTCAGGAGCTGATGAAAGAGGGGCGGCTCGACGGCGCGTTGCGGTGGACAGCGAAGGTCTCGAACACCGGCCCCCGGCCGGCCATCGGCGCTACCCGATGAAGGTCGTACTCTTTTGCGGAGGGCTCGGGATGCGCCTCCGTGACTACGCCGAGAACGTGCCCAAACCGATGGTCCCCATCGGCTACCGGCCCATTCTCTGGCACCTGATGAAATACTACGCCCACTACGGGCACAGGGAGTTCATCCTGTGCCTCGGGTACCGGGGCGACCTGATCAAACACTATTTCCTGAATTACGAAGAGTTCGTCACCAACGATTTCGTGCTGTCCGAGGGGGGCCGGAAGCGGGAGCTCCTCTCCTCCGACATTGCCGACTGGAAGATCACGTTCGTCGACACCGGACAGTCGTCGAACATCGGCGAACGCCTCGCCCTGGTGAAACGGCACGTCGCGGGGGACGAGGTCTTCTTCGCCAACTACGCCGACGGCCTGACCGACATGCCGCTGCCCAAGCAGCTGGAGCATTTCCAGAAGCACGGGGCGGTGGCGAGCTTCCTGTGCTGCAAGCCGAATCTGTCGTATCACTCCGTGTCGTCGAATCCCAGCGGGGTGGTCACCGGCTTCCACGACATCGTGGAGTCGGGCGTACGGGTCAACGGTGGCTTCTTCATCCTTCGGCAGGACATCTTCCGGTATCTGCACGACGGCGACGAGCTGGTCCTCGAACCCTTCCAGCGCCTCATCGCCGAGCAGAAGCTCGTGGCTTACAACTACGACGGCTTCTGGATCGCGGTGGACACGGCCAAGGAGAAGCAGCGCGTGGACGAGCTGTTCGCCACCGGGAACCCGCCCTGGCAGGTCTGGGGCAATGGGATGCCCGGCAGGCGGGCCTGAGATGCTCGGACTCCCGCTTCCCAAGGCCCCGGTCATCCTCTGCTTGGGCGCTCATGCCGACGACATCGAGATCGGCTGCGGTGGTACCCTGCTCTCCCTGCTGGCTGCGCAGCGCGACGTCGCCGTGCACTGGGCGGTGCTGTCGGGCGGTGGGACGCCGCGCGAAGCCGAGGCGGAGACCAGCGCGGCCAAGTTTCTCGCGGGCGCTAAGACCCGCCATCTGCGGGTCGAGCGGTTCCGGGATGGTCACCTCCCCGCAGCGCTCACCGAGCTGAAGGATCACATGGCCCAGCTCCGGGACGCGGTGCGCCCCCACCTCGTGTTCACACATTACCGCGAGGACCGGCACCAGGATCATCGGATCATTTCGGACGTGACCTGGCAGACCTTCCGCGACGACCTGGTCCTCGAGTACGAGGTGCCGAAGTACGACGGGGATCTGGGCCACCCCAACCTCTTCGTGCCCCTCACCGCGGAGCGACTCGCGGCCAAGACCGCGCACCTCCTGGCCGCCTTCCCCTCCCAGCGGTCGAAGCGCTGGTTCACGGCTGAGACGTTCGCCGCCCTGCCCCGGCTCCGGGGCATCGAGTGCGGCGCCCCGGACGGATACGCCGAAGCGTTCTACGCCCGGAAGCTGGTGCTCCAGCCGTGATCGCCTGGCTCCAGGAGGTGTACCGGCGCCGCGATCTCCTCTACATGATCACGTGGCGCGATGTAGTGATCCGCTACAAGCAGTCGGTAATGGGGTTCCTGTGGGCCATTCTGATGCCGCTCCTGATCGTGGGGGCCGGAATCGTGGTCCGGGCCGCGTTTGCGTACGTCGCGGGGACAAAGCTCGTGACGTCCGATCTGGCCGACGTATCGGTGCGCGCCGTCCCCTGGGCCTTTTTCGTCGCCGCGACCCGCTTCGCCACCAACTCGCTGATCGGCAACGTCAATCTGGTCCAGAAGATCTACATGCCGCGGGAAATCTTCCCGCTCGCCGCGGTGGCCGCGAACTTCGTCGACTTCGCCGTGGCGAGCGTGGCCCTGACCATCTTCCTCGTGATCGTCGGTACCGGCGTCAGTGTCCAGCTCCTCTGGGTGCCGGTCCTCGTCCTCATTCTCCTCGTCTTCACGGTGGGGCTCGGCACGCTGCTTTCGGCCGCCAGCCTCTTCTTCCGCGACGTCAAGTATCTGGTGGAGGTGTTCCTCACCTTCGCCATCTTCATCACGCCCGTCTTCTTCAGCGCAGACATCTTTGCGCGGTTCCGGACCATCCTCCTGATCAATCCAGTATCGCCCGTGCTCGAGGGCCTGGCCCAGACCATCGCGCACCAGCAGCCGCCCCCGCTCTATTGGGTCGCCTATAGCGCGGCCGTGTCAGTCGCCGTCCTGGTGATCGGCCTCGTGACGTTCAAGCGGCTCGAGCCCTACTTCGCGGAGAGCATCTGACGTGGCCGCCGAGATCACGCTGGCCATGCGGGGCGTCTCCAAGCGCTTCAAGAAGGGCGAGATGTACGACTCGCTGCGCGACCTGGTGCCCGGAATGGTCCGCCGGCTCCTGGGGCGCGGCCCCGCGGTCGACACGCGGGACTTCTGGGCCCTCCGGGACGTGTCGTTTGAGATCCCGCGGGGAGAGGCGGTGGGCATCGTCGGGAACAACGGTGCGGGCAAGAGCACCATTCTCAAGATCCTCTCCGGAATCATGAAGCCCACGCTGGGCGAGATGACCGTCCGGGGACGGCTGTCGGCGCTGATCGAAGTCGGAGCGGGCTTTCATCCCGACCTCACCGGCCGCGAGAACGTCTACCTCAACGGTGCCATCCTCGGGATGACGCGGGCCGAGGTCAGGCGGAAGTTCGACGAGATCGTGGAGTTTTCGGGGCTGAGCGACTTCATCGACACGCCGGTGAAGCGCTATTCCTCCGGCATGTTCGCCCGCCTGGGCTTCTCGGTGGCGGCGCACGTGGACCCCGACGTCCTCATCGTGGACGAGGTGCTGTCGGTGGGCGACTACGTCTTTCAGCAAAAGTGCGCGGAGCGCATGACTCAGGTGGTAACCGCCGGCGCGACCGTGGTCTTCGTATCCCACAACCTGCACGCCGTCTCGGACCTCTGTACCCGCACGGTGTGGCTCCACCAGGGCCAGGTGGCAAAGATCGGCCCGACCGCCGACGTGATCCGGGCCTACCTGGACCGGGCGCGGCAGGGGAACAAGGACGCTCCCACGGAGGACGCGTTCATCGCCGAGGTGCGGCTGAAGCAGCAGGACGGGAAGGAAACCGTTGCGGTGCAGGCGGGAGACACGGTTACGGTGGAGGTCGAAATCCGCGCGCGGGCCAGATGCGAGCGGCTGTCCGTCGGCGTTCAGGTCTACGACGACGCAAGCTACGACGTGTTCAACACGTCGACCGAGCGTCTGGGGTGCCCGTCCTTCGTGGTCACGCCCGAGCAGCCCTTCCGGACCACCTTCGAGCTGCATCTCCACCTCGGCGCGGGCACGTACCTGCTGGGCGTCAACCTCCACCGGTACGACGTGCAGAAGCAATACGACCACCACTTCCCCGCGGCGACCTTCTTTGTCCGCAACAACCAGGACGTCCGCGGGGCCGCGAACCTGTACCCACGCGTCGCGGCGTTCGGGCCGGTCCTGGGGGCCGGTACGTGAAGCGGCGCGTCATCATCGTGCTGGGGGTGCTCGTCGCCGTCCTCGCCCTGGCGCTCATCGTGCCCGGCACCCGCTGGCGACTACAGATCGTCGCCGCGAAGGCGCGGGGCCGGATCCCGGACCTCGGCTGGGCGGACCTGATCCGAATGATCCGGCCCGGGAGCGGCGTCTACCTCGAGCCACTGGCCGAGAACGGGTACAACCCGTACTTGGCGATCAGCGATCCCCTGACCGCGCCGGAAGACGTGAAAGCCGGAGGGGCACTGTTCGCCGCCCAGTGCTCGACGTGCCACGGCTCCGGCCCTCACGCCAGCGCAGCGCCCGATCTCTCGCGCGGAGAGTTCAGGCACGGCGGGAG
>DATBCM010000511.1:0-2517 GCA_036270455.1 Gemmatimonadales bacterium
GTGATGGGCGGGATGCAGATGGGCGTGTCCCCTGCTACGAGCGTCGTCGATCCGCGTGGGCGAATGCACCAGATGGACAACGTGTTTGTCGCCGACGGCAGTGTATTCGTCACCTCGGGCTGCCAGAATCCCACCAACACGCTCATGGCGGTGGCGCTGCGCATCGGGCGTGGGCTGATTTAATCGGCGTTAATCGGCGAGGTGCTCAGCGTGGCGCGAAGAAAGACTCGACCGCCTCGCGATAGACCTGTGGCGCTTCGTCATGGACCAGGTGGCCGGCCTGCTCAACGTGCAAATACGTTGTCGGAGAACTGGTTTTCGTCATCGCGTGCATCTGGCCCGGCGGGGTGACGGAAGTGCCCGCCTCGATCAGCAATGCCGGGGCCCGCACCGCCATCCAATGCGCCCAGAAGTCCCTGGTGCCCCATTCGGCGGCGATCTCGATCCATCGGGCGGTGTGCCCGTGCAACCGCCAGCCGGTTTCGGTGCGGTCGAAGGCGTCCAGGAAATACCGTCCGGCGACGGCTCCGAATTCGTCGAATACTTGCTCGGCGGACTCGAATTCGACCGGGAGGGCGTGCAGCCAGGGCTCCCACGGGCCCGTGGTGCGGCCAGAGAAGTCCGGCGCCATGTCCTCGAGCACCAGTGCCGACACCAAATCCGGACGCTCCGCGGCGAGGCACCAGGAGTGCAGGGCACCCATCGAATGCCCGACCAGCCTCGCCGGCGCCCCCAGCGCGCTGACCGCCTCGGCCAGATCGGCCACGAACCGTTCGGTGCTGATCGGGTATGGATCGTCGACGTCGCGACCCCGGTGCCACAGCGCGTCGTAGGTGTATACCGTGCCCAACCGGGTCAGCCACGGTAGCTGACGTGACCAGGTGGTGCCCCGCCCCATCAGGCCATGCACCAGTACCAACGGCTCGCCTCGTCCGCCGTGGCAGGTCAACAGATCGCCGGGCATAGCACCATCTTGCGTGGCCTGCCCCGCATCGTCGCCGGGCGGGGGGCGCGGTAGCCTGGCGGAATGCCAGTGGTGAAGATCAACGCAATCGAGATACCCGCCGACGCTGGCCCCGAACTGGAGAAGCGGTTCGCCCACCGCGCGCACGCGGTGGAGAACCAGCCCGGTTTCCTCGGCTTCCAGCTGCTGCGTCCGGTCAAGGGTGAGGACCGCTACTTCGTGGTGACACACTGGGAGTCCGATGAAGCATTCCAGGCGTGGGCGACCGGGCCCGCCATCGAAGCCCATGCCGGACACCGAGCCAACCCGGTGGCGACGGGCGCGACGCTGCTGGAATTCGAGGTTGTGCTCGACGTTGCCGGGAACGACCAGACTGCTTAGCGACCGTCCGACGGGGCGCCGCCTGGCCGCGCTGGGCGGGGCCGCGGCACTGGTCGTGGCCCTCGCGCCTGGTTGCGCGCCCTCCCCCTCCCCGCCCGCGAACGCGGCGAACACGGGGCGGGGAATCGAGACCAGGACTCCTCCCGGTCTGCGGGCCCAGCAGACCATGGACATGCTCAACTCTGATTGGCCCATCGGGCCGGTCGGCGTCGGCACCCTCGCCTCCCCCGACCAGGTCAGCTCCATCGAGACCACCATGGAGGGGCTGTGGTGGGACCGTCCGTTCACCCTCGACACCGTCGATATCCACGCCAGCGTGGCCACGCTGCACCTGATCTCCTCTTATGGCGCGCGACAAGACATCCGGCTACACACCGACGACGACGGACGGGTCGATCGGTTCGACGTCGACACGCAGGCACCGAAAATCAACTCGTGGCACGATGTCGACGCCGTGCTGAGCAAGACCGGCGCCCGCTATTCCTACCAGGTCGCCAAGGTCGACGGCGGTCGCTGCGACGCGGTGGCGGGCACGAACGCCGGCGAATCACTGCCGCTCGCATCGATTTTCAAGCTATATGTGCTGCACGCCCTGGCGGGTGCGGTCAAAAACGGGACCGTGTCCTGGGATGATCAGCTGACCGTCACCGACAAGAGCAAGGCGGTCGGCTCGGGCTTGGAACTGCCTGTTGGAGCACATGTTTCGGTTCGCAAGGCCGCCGAGAAAATGATCGCCAACAGCGACAACATGGCCACCGACTTGCTGATCGACAGGATGGGCACCCACGCCATCGAGGAAGCGCTCGTCACCGCGGGCCATCACGACCCGGCCAGCATGACCCCCTTCCCCACGATGTATGAGCTCTTCTCCGTCGGCTGGGGCCAACCCGACCTGCGCAGCCAATGGAAGCAAGGATCCCCGCAAGTTCGCGCCCGGCTGCTGGCGCAGGCGAATTCCACCCCCTACCAACCCGATCCATTCCGCGCCCACATACCCGCCTCGACCTACGGCGCGGAGTGGTACGGGAACGCCGAGGACATCTGCCGGGTACACGCGGCGCTGCAGGCCGACGCGGCCGGCCCGGCCGCGCCGGTAAGGCAGATCCTTTCCGCGGTGGCCGGTATCGAGCTGGACCGCAACGTTTGGCGGTATGTCGGCGCGAAAGCCGGTG
>DATBCM010000512.1:0-10024 GCA_036270455.1 Gemmatimonadales bacterium
CCCGCGTTCTTCAGCACGCCCAGGTGGTGCGAGACCGACGCAAACGCGATCGGGAACTCCTCGGCCAGCTCCCCCGCGGTCCGGTCCTTCACGGCCAGGAGCTCCACGATTTTCCGTCGCGTGGGGTCGGCAAGGGCCCGGAACAGGTGATCACGCATATTGAGATATTTAGATAATCATCTCAATATTGTCAAATGGGGCCCTGTTTACAAGCTTGCTGGGATGCCGGATTCCGCTGCCGTCCGCCGGGTATTGCTGGGCATCCTGGTCGCCAACCTGGCGGTCGTGGTGGTGAAAGCCCTGGTCGGGCTGGCTTCCGGATCTCTAGGGGTCTTGGGGAGCGCTCTAGATTCGGCCATCGATTCCGCCAACAACGTCCTCGCCCTGATCGTGACCGCGGTCGCGGCGAAGGCCCCCGACGCGGAGCACCCTTACGGCCATGGAAAATTCGAAACGCTGGGCGCCCTGGCCCTGGTGGGGTTCCTCTGTGTCACGTCGTTCGAGCTGCTGCGCGGCGCGGTGAATCACCTGTCATCGGGGAGTCACCCCCTGCCGGTCACCACGATGCAGGTCGGCGTGCTGGCCGCCACACTCGTGGTGAATGCCGGCGTCGCCCGATACGAACGCGGGCGTGGCCGCGCCCTCCAGAGTGAGATCCTGCTCGCCGACGCCGCCCACACCAGCGCGGACGTGCTGATCACCGCGGGCGTCATCGTCGCGCTGCTGCTCGCGCGGATCGGGTGGTGGTGGGCGGATCCGGTGATCGCGATCCTCATCGTCGGCGCCATCCTCTCCGTCGCCTACCGGGTGCTGGTGCGGACCGTGCCGGTGCTGGTGGACGAGCGCGTCCTGCCGCCGGAACGCCTGGCGCAGTGTGCACGCGGCGTCGCGGGCGTCTGCGACACGTACGACATCCGCTCCCGCGGCGGGACCCATGGCCGCTACGCCGAGCTGACGATCTCGGTGGACGGGAGCGCGACGGTGGCGCGGGCTCACGAGATCGCCGACCAGGTCGAGGCCCGCCTGAAGCAGGAGCTCGGCCTCCACGGCGTGACGGTGCACATCGAGCCATGCTGAACACCGTCACCCAGGGCTCTCCCCTCACCACCGGGCCGGCCCGCCGGCCGCCCCGCTCCCAGAAGCAGGAGTATCAGGAGTTCCTGCTGCAGCGGATCGAGGAATACAAGAACACGGTGCCCCGCGAAGAGCTCCTGCGCATCGGGGACGAAGCGGTGCGTGAGCTCGAGTCCGGCCAAGGCCAGTACCTCCTCACCGAGGTGCTCCTCCTCGAGCATGTCGACCGGATCATCTCGCGCCGGCTCAAGCTGCCGTCGTTCCGCCGCTGGTCGCAGAACCACCGCGCCCTCCGCCAGGCGCAGCGCGAGCCGACGCACTGGGGGCTCGAGGCGAGCGACCCCGTGGTCCTGGGCGTCCGGCGCCTCGAAGCCGGAGACCTGGTGCTGGTCGTCGGCGCCGCGGCCCTGCCCCACGCCCTCTTCGTCGCGGCACACGACGCGGAAGTTTTTTTTCTGGACCAGGAGCTCGGCGCGGTGGAGTCGGCGGAAGGACGCGCCGTCGCGGAGCAGCTCGCCGGCCGCTTTCAGGCGCTGGTGGTGAACTTCGGTGGCTGGCTTCCCGATCTGCGCCCCGCGCTCACGGTGGTGGAGCCCAATGCCCTCGCGACCGCCGACGCCGGCGATCGCGAGGCCCTCGTGCGCGGGCTGCAGTCGTGCACGCGACCCGGTGGCCTGCACGTCATTCTGAGCGTTGACCCGGATGGACCGGGGGTCCTGCCGCTCGCCCCGGATGCCCTTCAGAGCCTGTACGGGGAGTGGCAGGTAGAGCGCCGAAAGCGCCGCGGGCGGGGTGAGGGATTTGTCGCCACCAAGCCGGCGCGTCAAAGCGACACATAGCAGCGCGTGTCAGATTGACGAATCCCCTCGGATCGCTGTTTGGTAAAAGCATTCAGGACAATGGTTTACATATTCTTACATTTGGCAGGCGTCTTGCCTTTGAAGGGGGGCATGACCAGCCTGCCTATGTACCTCGACGACGAGCCGATCGGGATCATTCTTCGGATGGGGCGCGCAGCCCTGAAGCCGGCGAAGATCTGGGCGTATTGCTGGTGCGCCGACGCGGAAGCGGGGGAGGACCACCCGCACCAACATCTTCCGCTGGACCGCCAGCGCTGAACCTCAGAAAGGGCCGGCTCAACGCCGGCCCTTTCTGTTTCTACTGCAGGGCCACGTCGAAGGAAGTTTCCGCCGAGTAGTCCGTCGCTTCGCAGAGCCACGTCCGCAGCCGGTAGTGCCCCGGAGGGAAGGTCACCGAATCGGGGAGCGTCACCGCTTCCGAGACCGTCGCGCTCAGATTGATCTTGAGACTGGTGAGATAGGGGCCGACCGACCAGGATCCCGCCCAGACCGGCTCCACGCTGCGGTTACTGGGCAGCACCGAGGCGCAGACGAGCTTGTTGTTGCGGAAGTTGAAATCCATCGGCTCATCCGAATGGTTCGTGATCGCGAAGGTGATGACCGGCCGGGTCCGTACCCTCCCCGCGGCGGAATCCGAGGAGAAGACGATCAGGTTGGGCAGGATGCCGGTGGCCACTTCGACGTGCTCCATGAAGCTCCGCGCCACGGTCCGGTCCCCTTCTCCCGGCACGCTCATCACATGCAGCTTGTTCACTTCGAGTGACGGGCGCCCGGCATCATCGACCAGAATGTGCCCCCGCAGCTCGGCGTACCGGTTCTCGTTGCGGTCGATGCCGCTCACCTTGCCGGCGAGGTGCAGGAAATTAAAACGGACCGTGCCGACCTGGATCGGGACCGGCATGAACAGTCCCCAGGCGGAGCCGGTGTCGCGCATCACGATCCCACGGAAGGCAACGACGGTATCAGGCAACTGCGCGGAGACGGCGGTGACGGCAGTCCCCAACCCAGCCGCGATCGCCATGACATAGCGGATCTTCGTCACATGACCACCCCTTCCCGGCCTTCGGGTACCCCTTAACTTGGCCCCCATGCAAGCCATCGTCAAAGAGCGACGTGCTCCCGGACTCACCGTCACCACGGTGCCCGAACCCGTTCCGTCGGCGGGGGAGGTGCTGATCGCGGTCCGCCACGCGGGCGTCTGCGGCACCGACCTCCACATCGCCGACTGGGATGCGTGGGCCTCCGGTCGCATGCATCCTCCGGTGGTGATTGGACATGAGTTCGCCGGCGAAATTGTGCGCGTCGGTCCGGGCGTCACCGAGCTCTCCGTGGGACAGTTGGTGACCGCCGAAGGCCACATGGTGTGCGGGCACTGTCTTCAATGTCGGACCGGAAACGGACACATCTGCCGCAACACGCGCATCATCGGCGTGGACCGGGACGGCGCGTTTGCGAATCTGATCGTGATGCCGGCCAGCAACGTGTTGACCCTGGACGGGATTCCGACCGAAATCGGCGCCATCATGGATCCGATGGGCAACGCCTTCCACACCGTACTCACCGCCGACATTCCGGGGAGCACAGTGTTCGTGGTGGGGTGCGGGCCGATCGGGTGCTTTGCCGTGGGAATCGCGAAGGCCGCGGGCGCCGCGAAGGTGATCGCGTCCGATGTGAATCCCAAGCGCCTGGCGCTCGCCGCCAAGATGGGCGCGCACGTCACGATCGACGCGAAAAACGGGGACGTGACCAAGCAGGTCCTGGCGGCCACGGGCGGTGAAGGCGCCGACGTGGTCTGCGAGATGAGCGGCATCCCGAGCGCCCTGCACCAGGCCTTCGCCTCGGTGCGGATGGGCGGTCGGGTCCAGCTCCTCGGGATACCGAAGGATCAGATCCCGGTCGACTTCGCGACGGAGATCATCTTCAAAGGGATCACCGTCTACGGCGTCGTGGGACGCAAGATGTACGAGACCTGGCACCAGATGCGCCGCTTCCTCTCCGCCGGACTCTTCGACCCCCGCCCCGTCATCACGCACCGCTTTCCCCTCGCCAAGATCGACGACGCCCTGGCGGCCATCCGGTCGGGCGACGCCGGCAAGGTCATCCTGGAGATCTCATGAGCTTCGCCGCCCGGCTGGCCGCCGAACTCCAGCAATTCCAGAAGGACGGCGTCTACAAGCGCCTGAACTACCTCGAGTCGCCGCAGGGGGCGCGGGTGAAAATGGAAGGCCGGGGGGATGTAGTGATCCTCTCGTCCAACAACTACCTGGGGCTGTGCAACGTCCCCGACGTGGTGCAGGCAGGAAAAGACGCCCTGGACCATTACGGCGCGGGCACGGGCTCGGTCCGGTTCATCTGCGGGACCTTCACGGTGCACCGGGAGCTCGAGCAGGCACTGGCCCGCTTCGTGGGGTGCGAGTCCTCCCTGTCGTACGTGAGCTGCTGGAACGCGAACGAAGGCCTCTGCCCCACGCTCCTCACCGAGCAGGACGTCGTCATCTCGGACCAGCTGAACCACGCCTCCATCATCGACTCGATCCGGCTGGCGAAGGCCATCACCAAGTGTCAGACCGCCGTCTACAAGCACTCCGACATGGCGGATCTCGAGGACCGGCTGAAAGCCGCGTCGAGTGCGCGCCTGCGGGTGATCTTTACCGACGGCATCTTCTCGATGGAGGGAGACATCGCCCGGCTCCCGGACCTCGTGGCGCTGGCCAGGAAATACAACGCCGTGGTCGTGATGGACGATTCCCACGCCACCGGGGTGCTCGGCAAGACGGGGCGTGGCACCGCCGAGCATTTCGGCATGGTGGGACAGGTCGACATCATCACGTCGACCCTCGGGAAGGCCCTCGGCGGCGCGGCCGGCGGGTTTACGGCCGGGGCGGCGTCGCTCACCGACTACCTCACCCAGCGTTCACGTCCCCAACTGTTCAGCAATGCCCTGCCCCCGACCGTGGCGGCGAGCGCGCTCGCGGCCGTGCGGTACGCGGAGGGGCACCCCGAGCTGGTGACGCGCCTGCACGAGAACGCGAAGTACTTCCGCGGCCGGTTGAACGAACTGGGCTTCAAACCTCTGCCGGGTGAAACGCCGATCGTGCCGGTGATTCTCGGCGAGACGTCCAAGGCCATTCAGGTGAGTGAGCTGCTCCTGGCGGAAGGCGTGTTCGTGACGGGGTTCGGCTATCCGGTCGTCCCCCAGGGGCATGCCCGCGTGCGCTGCCAGGTCTCCGCGGCCCACTCGCGAGACGACCTCGACTTCGCGCTGGGCGCATTCAAGAAGGTGGGGAGCCGGCTGGGGCTGATTTGACGGTCAGCATTATCACGACAGTGTCGCTACAGTATGTGTCTGGGGGACATGGACCTAAAGTAGTTTCGCGATCGGCTGGCTTAACCTACTTGCGCGCAACAGTCTAGATTCCTACCTTCGGAGCCTCTTAGGGAGGTGTCCGATGAAGCTGGTGTCGCGTTTGACCCTTTGCGCCCTCGCGGTGGCACTCCTGGTGAGCCCCCGCGCCCTTAGCGCCCAAACCGCCGCTGGAAGCCATGCCTTCCAGTGGTACTGGGGGGGCGGCGGCGGTGCATTCATCTACAAGACGAATCTCCAGTCCCTCCACTTCGACCCGGTCATCGGCGGGCACTGGCTGATCACCGGCAAGCGGACGGCGCTGTCCCTGGGGTACGAGCAGGCGTTCTTTACCAGCGCCGCGAGTGCCCAGATCACGGACGCGAACTCCCAGAGTGGCGTCCGGAACGTCACCTTCTCCAATGTCCGGCGCCTCTCCATCGGCCTCTTCGCGATCCCGATCGAGGGACACATCCAGCCCATGGTCGGAGGTGGATTCGCCATCGTGCAGATCCTGAACCCGACCATCGACTGCTCGGGCGCGGACGCCACGACGACGTGCTCCAGCTTCTCCGATTCCAGCCTCGCCGCCCAGGCCGCGAGCGACCAGTCGAGCAAGGCGTTTGCGTGGGGGGCGTTCGGCCTGCAGATCAACTTCGGCCGGCTGGCCCTCTTCGGGCAGGCGACCGTCACCTCCGCCGCCCAGCAGTTCATGCTCGACGGACCGACTTACAGCGTGGTCGGCGGCCTCCGCTACTCGCTCGGCTCGTCCAAAGAGGACATCGCCGAGACGAACTGAAGGCGGCTCCCCTGAGAGAGATGTAGCGAAGGGCCGGCGCGTGCGCCGGCCCTTCGTGCTACCGGGACACCCACGCCGAGTCCGCGACCCAGAAGCGCAGGGGCCAATCCACGGCCCGGGTGATCCCGATCCGGGGGCCCACGGCCACCTTGAATCGGGGGCGCCGGGGGTCGCGCAGGATCCTGAGGGACCCCGAGGCGAGCGGCCTCCCATCCTGCCGTCCCGTGACGCCAAGCGCCTGGCACAGCATGGCCGGTCCGGCGCAGAGGCGGCCATCCGGGATCCCCTTCCCCCGCCGCTTCCGCATCGTCTCGAGTCCGGCGCTGGGCTCGAGCGCCCGGAGCAGCACGGCCGACGGAAACCCCTCCCGTCGGGTCACCGCGTTCATGCACCAGTGCATGCCGTAGGTGAAGTAGACGTACGCCGTCCCGGGAGGACCGTAGAGGGACTCGACCATGGGCGAGCGCCGGCCCTTCCAGGCATGGCAGGCCGGATCGTCGGGACCGACATATGCCTCGGTCTCGACGATCCGGCCCACAGTGCGGCGGCCGCCGATGGTCGAGACGAGCCAATGGCCCAAAAGCCTACGCGCGACCAACGGAGTCGGTCGCGCGTAGAAATCGTCCGGAAAGGGACGCCCGGTCAGGCGTTCCCTCCCGTGAGACCCCGCTTCACCCGCGTCCAGAACGAATCTCCGGACGTATCGGGCTCCGGCGCCTTCTTGGGTGCGGGAGGCGGGGGAGGCGAAGAGGGAAGCGGCGCGGAAGGCGCTGCGCTTGCGCGCGAAGACTCCGTGGCGTGCCGCTCGCGGCTCCCTTCACCGCTCCCGGTATTCGCGCCCCGACCTCGGCTTCCGCCCCGGCCGCCTCGGCGGGAGCGTCCACCCCGCTCGCCCCCCTCCGGACGCTCACCCGAGCCCTCGGCATGCTCGCCGCGCCGGGCGCCACCGCGGCCACCCCGGCCCCGGCCACCGCGGGGACGGTCACCCCGTTCACTCCGTTCGCCGCGCTCACCCCGCTCACCCCGCTCACCCCGCTCACGGCGTTCGCCGCCGGCGCTGGGCTCAGCGGTGCCGGGGGCCGGTGGGGGCGTTTCGACCGCGCCGACCCGGGGCATGCCTATGACGGGCGTACTCGGACGCGGACCACCTTTGGAGCCCCGGCGGAACCTGGCACTCCGGCCCAGCGGCGTGTGGCCGGCCCCGGCCGTGGAGTACGGTGGGGGAGGTGCCGAACTCTGCGGCATGGGCGGCTCATCCTCGTCTTCGTGATACGAGCGCGCGGCCGCCGCGGGAGCTTGAGCGGCAGGCGGCTCAGACGGCTCGGACCGCGGCGCCGTCTCGGCTTCGAGAGGCTCCGTAGAGTCCCCGTCGCGAGACTGCCCGAGGGCCTGCTTCAGCAGACCAAAGGCGTCGCCGACGAAAGAGCTCCGGCGCTCGGGCTCTGCCTCGGGCTCCACCTCCGTCTCCGGGGTAGTGCCGGGCTGCGCGGCCGGTGCCGCCGAAGCAGCGCCGCCCAGTGCGATTTCGAACTGGCCATTCTCGCGGCGGGTGACGTGGATCAGGCCGCGATGCGCCGCCTCCTGGACGAACTTGGTGAAGCGGGAGAAGCCGGCGTCCTTTTCGTCGAAGCCGGGATCGATCTCCTGCATCACCTGCTTCAGGCGGTCAGAGCGCATGACGTCGTTGTGCGCGGTCATTTGCTTCACCGCTTCGACGACGAGCTGCCAGACGTCCCAGCGCTCGTGCACCACGTCGCTCTGCTTCTGGAAACCGGCCAGCTCGTTGTACGAGTAGTACTCATCGCAATTCTGGATCAGGAGGTCGGACGACGACTCCCGGATTCCGACGCCGATGACGTACTTGCCGTACTCCTTGAGCTTCAACACGAGCGACGAGAAGTCCGAATCTCCGGAGAGCAAGATGAACGTCCCGATCTCGGGCCGCGTGAATACGATTTCGAGGGCGTCGATGGCGAGCCGGATGTCGGTGGCGTTTTTCTTGTTCGAGCCATAGGCGGGAGCGAAGATCAGGTCGATCGACGATTCGGAGAGCGGGACGATGTACTGCGGGTATCGCCGCCAGTCCGCGTACGCCCGCTGGACGGCCACCTTCCCCCTGATGATGTCCGTCTGGAGGAGACGGCGGAGCTCGGTCTGGAGATCCGACCGGATGCCCATGGTCACATTGTCGAAGTCGATGAGGAGAGCTGCGTTGGGGGCATGTGCGGGCGGTTCTTTGTGACCCTGCCGCGGCAGGTGTGCGTGAGGCTGTTGCATCAATTGTCCTTATTGGGAGCCCTAGGCTCCCGGTGCGGCCTGCCTGCTTGTTGTAAGGAAGCGTCGGCGCGAGTTACGCGCGTGGGGCAGACCAGAATGCGCGGTGGCAATGAGGAAAACCGATCAGGGAAGCGGCGCGCGAAGCGCGGCCCGACATACCCTCGTTCCGATCCGGGCGCGTGACGCCACCACGCTTTGATCGCCGTCCGTCGGAACCTGTTAAATGTAAACGACTTGTCGCGCCGTGACTAGCCCCGCTCCCTATTCAGCGCTAGGCCCTGTGTCGAATTGTCGCACCCCAGCCAATTCCATAGATTGCTTCACCAATATGCCACTCCCCTTCCGCCGCCGGATCTTCGCGATCCTCGTGGCGATGACGGCCATCCCCACCGCCATGGCGGTGACCGGGCTGGTGCTCAGCGTCCGGGCCTCGGGACCCATGGCGGGAGCCCGGGCCTCGCTGGAGGAAGTGGCCGATTCGACCCGCGCCATGCTGAGGGTTGTGGACACGACCCGTCTCTCGCCTCGCGAGCGGCGGGCGATGGACCACCACCTGGACCAGATCTCCACGTCCCTCACCCTCGCGCAGCGCGCCGAGAAGCTGCGGAGCTATTCGTCCGCCGGATTCGCCGCCGTCATCATCGTGCTCGGCGCGGTTCTGCTCTTCGTGGCGGTCCGGGTGGCCGGACACCTGTCCCGGCAGCTCTCCCGCCCGATCGACGAGCTGGTGGGGTGGACCCGGCTGATCCGGCGACGGGAGCCGCTTCCCTGCGGCGCTCCGCAACGGGGCGCGCCGGAGTTCGAGGCGCTGCGCCAGGCGGTCCGCGAGTTGGCGGCGGCGCTCGAGACGGGGCGGGAACGGGAGCTCGAATCGGAGCGGCTCAGGGCGTTCCGCGAGGTCGCCCGCCGGGTGGCGCACGAGATCAAGAATCCCCTCACCTCCATGCGCATCGCCGTCGATCAGCTCGAGCGGTCACTCGCTAGTGCTTCGGCCGGCGCCGCCAATGGCCGCACCGCCACTGCCGTCGAGGTCATGGGGGCGGAAACCAACCGGCTGGAGCGACTCGCGCGGGAGTTCGCCGAGTTCGGCCGGCTCCCCGAGGGTCCGCGGAGCGATGTGGATCTGGTCGAGCTGTTGGAGGAGCTGGGGAAGACGGGCGTACCCGATGGCGTGACCGTGCGGGTCTCCGGGGCGCCCACCGGGCGACGGGTGCTCTCGGGTTATTACGAGCCCCTGAGGCGCGCATTCGCGAATCTGCTCCGCAACGCGTCCGAGGCCATGGGGGGCACCGGCCGGATCGACGTCGCCGTCCACCCGGTCGGAGCGGGCGGATGTTCAGTCACCATCGCGGACCACGGACCCGGCGTGCCCGCCGAGCTCAAGTCCCGGCTCTTTGAGCCGTATTTCACGACCAAGGCGGACGGCACCGGGCTCGGTCTGGCCCTGGTCCGGCAGACCGTCGAAGCCCACGGCGGCAGCGTGTCGATCGGCGATACGCCTGGCGGGGGCGCCACCTTCACCATCGCGTTCCCATCATGAGTTCACGGGTTCTGCTCATCGACGACGAGGCGAACATCCGCCGGATGGTCGGGGCGTTGCTGCAAGGCGAGGGATTCGAAACCCTCGAAGCCCCGAATGGCGCCGCCGGTTTGGCCGCCATTCAGGACACG
>DATBCM010000513.1:0-2624 GCA_036270455.1 Gemmatimonadales bacterium
CACAGGACACGCCAACACCTTCGCGTCAGGGACCGCCCGCCGGACTCCGGCGACCAGGGAATCGGTCACCTGCCTCGGTCCGAAGGTCCCCTTGAATGCCGCCGGCGCCACCAGGATGACAGGCATTCCCTAAGTTGCTACTGCATGGAACGTTGCGCCACAAATCGGCATCGCGCTTCGCAATATGCGTTGATTTGTTGCGTATTGCGGTGAGATTTATGCGATAGGAGAAATTGATGGTGTTGAAGTGACGTGACTTGCGACAGGGCACTTTTCTTGCTTCGGATAACAGCGCACGTCCCGTTCGCATCGGGTTCTAGGGCGCACGGTGTCGGATGGGCGAGCACCCCCTGGGGAAACCCAGGGGGTTTTCACTTCCAGGACCTTAGAACTCCCGCTTCTTCATTTCCTTGAAGAAGTCCTGCCGCTCCATGTCCGCGTCAGTGGTCTCGGGAGGCAGGGTCGGATCACCCTGACGTCGCAGGTTCTTCTTCGGCTTCTGAGCCTGCTGGGACAGTTTCTTTACCAGCTTCGCCATCTGTTCTTCGTCGCTCTTCCCCATGTTCGCTTCCTCCTGGTCATCCCACCTCGATGATCTGATCCCGTCTGGTCCCCACGCTCACATAACGAATGGGAGCGTGCGCCAGATCCTGCAGGCGATCGAGGTACGCCCGTGCGGCCGACGGGACATCGGCCAGCCGCCGCGCGTCCCCCAGCGGCGACCGCCATCCCGGCAACGTCTCATAGATAGGCTCTACCCGCTCGATGCGCTCCAGGTCCGCGGGCATCGAATCGAACACCTCACCATCCAGCCGGTACCCCACACACACCGGTATCTCGGCGAACGTGTCCAGCACATCCAGCTTTGTTACGGCCAGGCCGGTGAGTCCGTTCACGCGGACCGCGTAGCGTACCACGACCGCGTCAAACCACCCGCAGCGCCTGGGGCGCCCCGTGACCGCACCGTACTCGCCACCCAGCTCCCGAATCTGCTCCGCCAGCGCCTCGGGTGCCTCGGTGGGCAGCGGACCATTCCCCACCCGGGTGGTATAGGCCTTCACCACCCCCAGCACGGCGTCGATGGCCGTGGGGCCGATGCCGGCGCCGACCGCCGCCCCGCCGGCGGTCGTATTCGAGGAGGTGACATATGGGTAGGTGCCATGATCCACATCCAGCAAGGCGCCCTGGGCCCCCTCGAGCAGCACCGATTCTCCGCGCGCTAGGGCGTCCCAGACCACGCGCCCCGCGTCCACGGTGATGGGGAGGAGGCGCGGCGCCAGCCGATCGACCAGGGCGCAATGCTCCTTCGGGTCGGCGCGGTCGGTGGCGCCCAGCATCGTGAGCACCTGGTTCGCGCCGTTGACGCGTTCCTCCACCAGTTTCTTGGCGCGCTACAGGTTCCGGAGATCACCGACGCGAATGCCGCGCCGGCCGTATTTGTCCTCGTAGGTCGGACCGATGCCGCGCCCCGTGGTCCCGATCTTCTCCTGCTTTTCGCGCGCGCGGTCCAAGAGCTTGTGATAGGGCAGCGTGAGGTGCGCGCGGTCGGAGACCAGGACCTTCTTTTCCCAGCTCACACCGCGCTTCGCCAGCGCATCCAGCTCGTTGAACAGCGTGTCCGGATCGAGCGCGACCCCGTTGCCAACGATGCAGATCGCACCCTGGAGCACGCCGGAGGGCACCTGCTGAAGAATGAACTCCTCGGTGCCGGTCACGACCGTGTGCCCCGCGTTGGCCCCGCCCTGGTAGCGAACGACCAGGTCGGCGCGCTCCGCGAGCACGTCCACGATCTTGCCCTTGCCCTCGTCGCCCCACTGGGCGCCGACGACCACCACGCAATGACTCTTGGGTCCGAACACGGCTCGTTCTCTCCCGGCAACAAAAAAGCCCCGGCAGCGCGGGGCGTTTGGTGCATCCTCTGTGGAAATCTATCGGCCGCCGAGCACGGCGGCAACGCCCGCCGCCACCGCCTTGGCGCCGGTCAGGGTGAGGGAGCCCGAAAGGTCTCGCGGCGTATGGATGATCCTGGCGCTGGCCCAATTGCCCTTCATCACTGTCACGCACTCCCCGGAAACAGATGCCAGGGCGATGCCGTCCACGAACACCGGCAACCGCCTGGCGACCCGCGCCCGGAGCTCCATCCGCAGGCGGTCGCCGAGGGGGCCGGGGCGGTGCACGAACAGGATGGGTGACCCGCGGTCGTCCAGGCCATCCAGGTTGATCACGGCCCTCCCCCCGAACAGGTCGGGACGACCTCGTGCGGCCACCCGGGCGCCGAGTAGGCCCCATTCCTCGGCGTCAGGCAGGAGGACCCCGATCTTGGCGTTGGGAGCCCGGTCCAGGATCTCGAAGATGGCCACGAGGGCACTGCCATTGTCCAACGCTCCCGGGGACCGGTTCTCGATCCGGCACCGGGCGAGCAGGGCACCCCCGAGCATGGCAGGGAGGAGCAGGATGGCGGCCGCGGGCGATGGCGCGGAGGCGAACACCAGGACGCCCGCAGCCCCGACCACCGAAAGGCCACCGGCCACGATTCGCCCGGCCATCGAGAGGGGCTGGCTCTTGGAGTCGTAGTGGGCGACGAGCCACGCGTCGGGGAGCCCCCCCCCACTGCCCTTTCGGGC
>DATBCM010000514.1:0-4887 GCA_036270455.1 Gemmatimonadales bacterium
AGGTTATCCACATGTGGATGGCAGGGCGGGCAAAAGTGGAAAGACGGGCTCGCTAAGTCGCTAAGTCGCCAAGTCGCTGAGTGGCAATGCAGTAGGACTTCGCGTCTTAGCGACCTACCACCTTAGCGACTCGCGCGAGGATTGACCGGGAAACGGGCCCCCCACTAGCCTCCGATTCTATGCCTACCGACTCGCTGATCGTCCGAGGTGCTCGCGAGCACAACCTCAAGGACGTTTCAGTCGAGATCCCCCGCCACACGCTGACCGTCATCACCGGTCTCTCCGGATCGGGCAAGTCGTCCCTCGCGTTCGACACCATCTACGCCGAAGGCCAGCGCCGTTACGTCGAGTCCCTCTCGGCCTACGCGCGGCAATTCCTCGGCCTGATGGAAAAGCCGGACGTCGATGCCATCGAAGGGCTCTCGCCCGCGATCTCCATCGAACAGAAGACGGCGGGCGCGAATCCGAGGTCCACCGTCGGCACCATCACCGAGGTTTACGACTACCTCCGGTTGCTCTGGGCGCGCACCGGTACGCCGCACTGTCCCAAAGACGGCACTCCGGTCGAGCGCCAGAGCGCATCGCAGATTACCGATCTGGTGCTGCAGTGGCCCGAAGGGGCGAAAATCGAGGTGCTCGCGCCCCTCGTCCGCGGTCGCAAAGGAGAATTCCGCGATCTCTTCGAAGATGCCCGGAAGAAGGGCTTCGTCCGCGCGCGGGTGGACGGCGAGACCTACGATCTGGGCCAGGTGCCCAAGCTCAATCGCCGCCAGAACCACGACATCGCGGTGGTAGTCGACCGGCTCTCCGTGAAGGCGGCGGACCGCGGGCGGCTTGCCGATTCCATTGAAACGGCATTGCGCGCAGCCGATGGGGTGGTCGAGGTCGTCCGGCAGGCGAGTGGCGGTCCGAAGAGCACGCTCTTCTCCGAGCGCTACGCCTGCCCGAAGTGTGGACTGTCCATCCCCGAGCTCGAGCCCCGGCAGTTTTCCTTCAACTCGCCCTTCGGCGCCTGCCCGACCTGCTCGGGGTTGGGGACCAAACGCGAAGTCAACGAGGAGCTGGTCGTCGGGGATGACTCCCTTTCCATTCTGGAGGGCGTGATCCTCCCGTGGGGCGAGCCGTCGGGATACATCCGGAAGGTCATTCTCCCGACCCTCGCCAAGTCCTTCAAGTTCGACCTCGACTCTCCATGGCGGGACCTCCCGCAAGCGGCGCGCAAGGCGATTCTCCACGGCGTCCCAGGGAAGACCTTCACGTACCAGTGGGACTCGGCGCGCTTCCACGGTTCGTACGAGTCCGGGTGGAGCGGCGTGCTCAAGCACGTCGAGCGCCGCTACCAGGAGACGCAGTCGGACTCGACCCGCGAGCAGCTCGAAGCCTTCATGGTCGAGCAGCCCTGTCCGTCCTGCAAAGGCCTGCGCCTGCGTCCCGAGAGTCTCTCGGTCCTCGTGGCCGGCAAGAGCATCGGTGACGTCGCCGACCTGTCGGTGGAGGATGCGCTGGCGTTCTTCGGGGCGCTGGAGCTGCGCGAGAAGGGCCGGCCCGGCCTCGATCCGGAGATCGCCAAGCCCATCCTCAAGGAAGTGAAGGACCGCCTGCGCTTTCTGACGGACGTCGGACTCGCGTACCTCACCCTCGGGCGGTCGGCGGGTACACTGTCGGGAGGCGAATCCCAACGCATCCGGCTGGCGACGCAGATCGGCTCCCGGCTGGTCGGGGTGCTCTACATCCTGGACGAGCCGTCCATCGGTCTCCACCAGCGCGACAACGCCAAGCTCCTGACCACGCTGAAGGAGCTCCGGGATCTCGGCAACACCGTCCTGGTGGTGGAGCACGATGAGGAGACCATCCGTGCGGCCGACTATGTCATCGACCTGGGACCGCGGGCCGGCCGGCATGGGGGCGAGGTGGTGGCGGCGGGACCATTGTCGCAGGTCCTGAAATCCCGGGAATCCCTGACGGCGCGGTATCTCCGGGGGGACCTGCGCATCCCGCTCCCGCCTCGGCGCCGGGTCATCGCGGAAGACAAGATGCTCCGCGTGGTCGGTGCGAAGCACCACAACCTCAAGGATCTCACCGTCGACTTCCCCCTCGGCACCTTCGTCGCCGTGACGGGCGTGTCGGGGTCGGGGAAGTCGACGCTCGTCACCGACATCCTGTATCAGGGACTCGCCCGGCACTTCTACCGCGCCAAAGTCGTGCCCGGTGTGCACACGCGCATCGAGGGCCTGGATCTCATCGACAAGGTCATCGACATCGATCAGAGTCCGATCGGCCGGACGCCGCGATCCAACCCGGCGACCTACACCGGACTCTTCACGCCCATCCGCGAGTTGTACACGATGCTGCCGGAGTCCAAAGTGCGGGGCTACGGACCGGGGCGCTTCTCGTTCAACGTGAAGGGCGGCCGCTGCGAAGCCTGTCAGGGCGACGGCCTGGTCAAAGTGGAAATGCACTTTCTGCCGGACGTCTACGTCCCCTGCGAGGTGTGCAAGGGCCGCCGGTACAACCGGGAGACGCTGGAGGTCCGATATAAAGGAAAGAGCATCGCCGACGTGCTCGACCTCTCCGTGGCCGATGGGCTGGAGTTCTTCGAGGCGCAGCCCCGCTTGAGGGCGAAACTGGAGCTGCTGAACGACGTAGGGCTCGGGTACATCCACCTCGGGCAGTCGGCGACCACCCTCTCGGGTGGCGAAGCGCAGCGGGTGAAACTCGCCACCGAGCTCTCGAAGCGCGACACCGGCCGTACCCTGTACATCCTGGACGAGCCCACCACCGGACTGCATTTCGAGGACGTCCGGTTGCTCTTGGACGTGCTCCACCGGCTGGTGGACAAGGGCAACACGGTCGTGGTGATCGAGCACAACCTGGACGTGGTGAAGACGGCGGACTGGGTCGTGGATCTGGGCCCCGAAGGGGGCGAGGACGGCGGGCGGGTGGTAGCGGCGGGCTCGCCGGAGCAGGTGGCGCGCGCCAAGGGGTCCCACACGGGGCGCTTCCTGGCGCGGGTGTTGCCCCCCGGCGACTGACGTCGCAGGTTGACTGAAGGAGGCGCTACGAAGTTGGAAGACATCCTGGCGATCGTGTTCCTCTTCGGTGGCGGCACCATCGCCGCCATCGCGTTCTCGCCCATCGGCCGCGCCATCGCGGACCGGATCCGCGGCAAGGGCGCGGGGCTGGATACGCTGAGCGGAGAGGTGTCGGCGCACCGGGAGGAGACCACCGCCGAGCTGCAGACGCTGCGCGAGCAGGTCGGCGAGCTGGCCGAGCGCCTCGATTTCGCGGAGCGGATGCTTTCCAAACAGAAGGAAGCTGAGCGGCTCGCGCCGCCGAGGTGATATGACGCCCGAGGAAGGCATCAAGTTCCTCGCACTGTTCCTGTTTTTGGGGGGCAGCTTCTGGGTCATCAACCCCTTTTTCCGGGCGCTCGCCCGGAGACTGGAGGGGAAGACCACCGACCTGCAGGCCCTCGAGCAGGTGCGGGACGAACTCCTTGGAGAGGTGGACGGGTTGCGGCAGGAGGTCTCGCAGTTGTCCGAGCGGCTCGAGTTCACGGAACGGATGCTGGCCAAACAGCAGGCGGAGCCGCCGCGCGTCGGCCCGGGAGCCCGATGAGACCCGAGGAAGTGGTGGCGTTGATGGCCGTGATCGCGGGCGTGTTTTTCACGACGCGCCCGCTGGTCGCCGCGCTGTCCCGGCGGATCGCCCGGGACCCGTCGGCGAGCGCCCTCCCCGACGGCGCCGTGGACGACCTCCGCGCCGACGTGGACGAGGCCCGCGGGCGGATCGCGGCCCTGGAGGAGCGCGTGGACTTCGCGGAACGGATGCTGGCCAAGCAGCGCGAGCCCGACCGGCTCGTGCCCCCGAGGAATTGAGGTGGGCGTGGCCGTTCTGGGCGTCCTCATCCCGATCATCGCGGTCGGCGGCTTCTTCACGTGGATGATCTCCCTCTCCCCCGTGGGGAAGGCCTATGCCGAGAAGATCCGCGGGCAGAGCGGGGGGATGACCGGGGAGAGCGCCGACCAGATGCTCCAGGCCATCGAGGACCTGCGGCAAGAGGTGACGGAACTGTCGGAACGTGTAGATTTTACCGAGCGGATGTTGGCCAAGGCCAAGGAGAAAGGCCTCCTGGAGCCTCCGCGTTGAAGCCGGAACTGTCATGATCTCGTATGGTACTGGGGTGCTGGTGCAGGTGGTGACGGTGCCGCCCCCGCCGAGCGTGGAAGTGTTGCACAGTCTGGTGCCGCTCTTCGGCATCGTCGGCGTCGCCATCTGCGTGGCCTTCGTGATCCGCTGGGTCGTGCATTCGCCCGTGGGGGACGCGATCGCCGAGTCGATCCGCCTGAACTCGCGCCCGAGGCGCCATTGGAAGGGCAAAGGCGGCGAGTGGGAGTCGGTGCCGGTGGACGCCATGGACGAACCCAGAGTGGCGGAGTTGGAGCATCAGGTCCAGCAGTTGTCGGGCCAGGTGACCGAATTGGTGGAGCGGTTGGACTTCACGGAGCGGGTGCTGGCGGAGACGCGCGGGCTCAGAGAGCTCAAGCCGGGGCGATGACGCAGGCAACCGATAGAGGGGTGTATGGGGATCTTTGACCGTCTCTCGACGCTCATCCGGTCGAACATCAACGACCTGATTTCGCGCGCCGAGAATCCTGAGAAGATGTTGAACCAGCTGATCGTCGACATGCGCAGCCAGCTGGCCAAGGCCAAGCAGCAGGTGGCCTCCGCCATCGCCGACGAGAAGAAGCTCTCCGCCCAGGCCGAGCAGGAAAAGAAGATGGCCGAGGACTGGGAGAGGCGCGCCGTGCTGGCGGTTCAGGAAGGCCGGGACGACCTCGCCAAGCAGGCCCTCCTCCGGCACAACGAGCACGTCCAGAACGCGGT
>DATBCM010000515.1:0-2863 GCA_036270455.1 Gemmatimonadales bacterium
TGCCGCCCAGCCCACGTCGTCCCCTCCGGCTCCCAGCATTCCGGCTCCCAACGAACGGGCGATGGACGCCCATCTGCGGTTTCTCGCGAGTGACCTCCTGGAGGGCCGCGCCCCGGCCACCCGGGGGGGCCATCTCGCGACCGGGTACATCGCGGCGCAGTTCGAGGCATTGGGCCTGGAGCCAGCCGGCGCCGATGGATCCTACTTCCAGCCGGTCTCGCTCGCGGGGGCCCTCACCCAGCAACCCTCGTTGGTGTGGGGACATGGCGCGGACACGCGAAGTCTCAAGCCCGGTGACGAGTTCGTCGAATGGGCCATGAAGCCGGAGGCCCGCATCACGGTGGACGGAGACGTCGTGTTCGTGGGATATGGCATCAAGGCACCCGAGTGGCGGTGGGACGATTACAAGGGGACGGACCTGCACGGCAAGGTGCTCCTGATGCTCGTGAACGACCCCGGAATTCAGGACTCGACGCTCTTCAAGGGACGGGTGCTCACCTATTACGGGCGCTGGACCTACAAGCTCGAGGAGGCCGCGCGGCAGGGAGCGGTGGGGGTGGTCCTGGTGCACACCACGCCGAGCGCCACCTACGGGTGGGACGTGGTTCGCGGATCCTGGTCGGTGGAGCAATTCCAGCTCGAGGGCGGAACGGGTCCCAGTCTCGACTTCGCCTCCTGGGCCACGCACGACGCCGTACAATCCGCCCTTCAGTCGGTGGGTCTCAACCTCGATTCACTGACCGGACTGGCGGCCCGGCGGGACTTTGTGCCCGTATCCACTGGGCTTCACGCGGCGGTCGATCTCGCCAGCGCGGTCCGCCACGTGCAGAGCGAGAACGTGGTCGCCCGGCTCCGCGGCTCGGATCCGGTGCTCTCCTCGCAGGTGGTGGTGATTTCGGCCCACTGGGACCACAAGGGAATCGGGCCGGCCGTGGGGGGCGACTCGATCTACAACGGTGCCGAAGACAACGCGTCCGGAGTGGCAGCCATGCTGGCGACGGCCGAGGCACTGGCGAGGATGCAGCGTCGTCCCAAGCGGTCGGTGTTGTTCGTCGCCACCACGGCGGAGGAGAGCGGGCTTCTGGGATCGGCCGGATATGTGGCCCACCCGATCTTTCCCATCGCTCAGACCGCGGCCGACATCAATCTGGACGAGGTCAACGTGCGCGGATCGACGCGGGACATTGCCGCCCTGGGTACTGATCAGTCGACCCTGGGCACGATGTTCAGTGCGGCGGCCGCCGCCGAGTCGTTGAAAGTGCGGAACCGGCCTGATGTGGGTGGCGGGTTCTTCCGGTCAGACCATTTCCCGTTCGCCAAGGCCGGCGTGCCCGCGCTTTCCATTCAGCCGGGCGAGGATTTCGTAGGGAAGCCGACGGGGTGGGGCAGACAACAGGCAGCGGACTTTGAGGAGCACCGGTACCACCAGCCCGCGGACGAATGGACGCCGCTCTTCCGGTACGACGGAATGAGCCAGGAGGTGCGGGTGGTCATCCGGCTTACCCTCGCCGTCGCCGATGGCGCCGACATGCCTGCATGGCTGGCGGGAGCCGACTTCAGGCGTCATTAGTGCAACTTGTTGCAGATTTCAGAGATCTTTGTAAGATGTTGTTAATCATGTTGTTATGGAGGCAATCCCGGAGCATGACGTGAGAGTCATTGCTGGACTCGCCAGGGTCAGGTAAGTTTGCGCCCGTTTTGGTCCTGCCTTGAGGCGCAACGTCAGTCCTGGAGAGCACCCTGGAAATCCCCACCCAACATCGTCTTCCGCTGTCGTGGCTCATGGAAGCCGCCAGCCCCCCGCTCCAGTATCGAGCATTGGCGGAAGCGGCACCCGAGGGTTCCCGGGATCCAGAGCGCCTGGCCGAGCTGGCGCGACTCGCACTGGAGTACAAGCCGGCCCAGGCCATCGCACGGAAACAGAAGGACACCGGCCTCTGGGGTGCGAATCTGCTCGCGCCCGGGGCCAGCAAGACGTTCGGGTGGACAGAGGCAGGGACCGCCACGCAGTATCGCCGTCTGCTGGAAATGGGATGGTCTGACGATCAACGCGTGTTTCGGATCGCCGACCGCTTTCTCTTCCGGCTCCTTTCTCGGGACCCCGATCCCACTCTGCTCGTAGAGTTTCAGCGACCCGCGAAGACCGACCCGGGTTTGGGCCTTTGGGCGCGAAATCTCGGTCGCGAGGCTGCCGCGGCCGCCCTGGCGCGCGCCTCCCGCGGCGAGGACCCTCGGCTTCGTGGAGCAGCGCACAACATCATGAACGGGATCTCCACGTACCTCCGGAGCCCAGTCCTCGATAAGCCTTTCAAGAAGGCGCAGGGCAAGACGGTGGTCGAGCCCGCCGCGACGCCGCCTTCGTTTTTTGCCATGGAAATGCTGGCCTTCCTGCCGGCCCTGCAGCGCGAGCGGTCGAACTTCGTCGAGCGCCTGGCGACTTACTTCACGACTCCGGCGCCCAAACGGGCCTTCTTCCAGCTGGCGGGCAAGAAGATCCTGCCTCCCATCTTCGTGGTCATGGGAGATCCCCTCCGGGCCGATGCTCATGGCCACGTTCCGGATGTCCCATTCGCAGTCTACTGGCTGGAGCTCCTCGCCCGCCTGGGACTCGTGCGCCAGATCCCCTCGGCTTCCAAGGTGCTGGCCCGGCTGTTTTCGGAGTGCGATGACCAGGGGATCTGGACCCCGAAGGCCCTTCGCTCCCTGCCGAAAACGGACAGTACGGTGATCAGCCACTACTTCCCGCTCGAGGGAGCCGGGAAGAGCCCGGCTCAGCGCCAGACGGACATCACCTTTCGCCTGGCCTTGATCGCCAGGCTGCTGGGGCTCCCCATCGAGGTCATTTAGTGGTAGCTTAGGCTAC
>DATBCM010000516.1:0-3617 GCA_036270455.1 Gemmatimonadales bacterium
CAGATACTGGTCAATCCCCAGGAGCGCGTACGCCCAAGCACGGGGGCTCGCGAAGCCGCTGACCGCCCGGAGCGCCCCGTGGAACAGGTCACCGGCCAGGCTCCGCGTGCCCGGCGCGTCAGCGCGTCCGACCACGGCTCCGAGGGCCCACAGCGCCCGCCCGTGACTGTCCTCCGACCCGCACTCCTCCGTCCAGGCTCGTGAGAACGCCATGAAGTTGCGGAAACGGCCGGACGTCGCGTTGAATGCGTGGCTCGCAAAGGCCAGGCATCGGTTCGCCAGCGCATCGGCGCCGGTGCGATCCTCGGTTCCGGTGTCCTCGAGCGAGGCCATGAGGAGGAGCGCTCGGGCATTATCGTCGAGACAGTAGCCGTCCTCATATCGCGGTGTGCTGTACCGCGCGTGTTGCAGCACTCCGGTGTCGTCAGTCAGCCGTCGGAGGTGCGCGAGGTTCAACTCCGGGAGTCCCGCCGATCGGTCCGTCAGCATGTGCGCCGCCACCGAGGTCCCCACCGCCTCGGCGTGCTCGACCCGGGCTCGCTCGAAGGTCGCGAGGTACTGGCGGGCGACGGCCGGCCACAGCATTCCCTGACCGAGGGCACTCGCCCGGGCGCCGAGGGCCAGACGGGCCCCCTCGTCTCCGAGCAGCCGGATGACCTCACGGGCGACCGCGCCGGCGTCGCGAGGCGGAACCAGAATGCCCCGTCCATCGGCCAACAGCTCGGTGGCGTAGCGATAGGGCGTCGACACAATCGCCTTCCCCGCGCCCACGGCGTACGCGAGGGCCCCCGAGGTGATTTGCTCCGGCTGGAGGTAGGGGGTGACACAGATGTCAGCGGCAGCAAGAAACTCGGTCAATTCCTCAGCGCTCACAAACCGGTCGTGGAACATCACGCTCGCCTCGACCCCGCGTTCCCGGACGCGGGATTCCAGCGAGCGGCGGTAGACCTCCCCGTGGCGTTCTTTGACGTGTGGGTGCGTGGCGCCGAGGATGACGTACACGGTGCGCGGAAACCGCGCCAGGATCGCCGGGAGCGCATCAATCACATACTCGATCCCTTTGTCCGGGGAAAGCAGGCCAAAGGTGAGGAGCACCGATCGGCCCTCGACCCCAAGCCGTTCCTTCGCCTCCGCCCCCAACGGGACCCGCGGGCTGCCGTGCGGGATCAGGTCGATTTTGGAGACTGGCACGTCATAGCGATCCTGGAGCAGACCGGCGCCATGCTCACTCATCACCACCAGGCGCGTCGACAGGGTCGCCAGCTCCTCCATCACACGTCGCTGGCTGTCGTTGGGCACGCCGAGGACCGTGTGGAGGGTGCTCACGACCGGCATCCGGAGGGCACGCAGCAGCAGGAGGAGATGACTTCCCGCCTTCCCGCCGAAGATTCCGTATTCGTGCTGCACGGACAGGACGTCGACGCTGTTCACATTGAGGAAGTCCGCAGCCCGGACGTATGCGTCGCGGTCGTCTTCGGGAACTTCGAACCGGACCTGGGGGGGATAGGCGTGACGCTGCCCGGCATCGTTCATCGCGAGTACGACCGGGTCCAGCTGGGGGAATTCGGCCGCGATCGCGTGGGTCAGGTCAGCGGTAAACGTGGCGATTCCACACTGACGCGGAAGATAGGTACCCAACAACGCGATACGAGTGGTAGACCGTGTCAACCGGGCCGGCGTTTCATTGCCGGGTCCCACTTCAGTTGAGATCTGCAGCGGCCTTCATCCCCGGAACGGACGCGTACCCGACCGGGGGCCCGAAAATGACCGACTCCCGGCACTGGCAGGTCGCGCTCTTCGGCGCCGCGGGCGGAAACGCTACATCGGCCAGGCGATGGGAAATCCGCTCCGGGTCCGTGATGAACCCTCCGCACGCGTGGCAATGAATATCGTTCATGGAAGCTCCCCTCGAGCGATTCCGTGCCCTTAGTTGCGGGCGGCGATCTTGTGGAAGGTGGAGTTGGAAACCTCGTAAGTATCCACCGCCGGGGTTCCCTGCACGACTTTCGCCAGCGTCTTCAACACCTGCGGATAGGCGTCGCGGCTGTAGGACTCGGCGTTTTCACGAGTCTCCCACAGACTGATCGCCACGGCCTCTCGGCCGCCGTTTTCGATAAACGTGATCTCGTCCTTGAACCCGGTCTGCTTGCGCATCACCGGCAGGACGTGCGATTCGACGGTACGGGTGAACTCTGCGGCGGCGTTCGGCTTCAGGTGGAGGGTGACGTTTCGAGCGAACATAGTGACTCCTCGGTCAAGCACGACTACCACGATCTCCGCACTGCCCCTCGCTTGGATCCTACTCCCGGTGTACCATCATAGTCAAGTGACATCACACATGTATATTGTGACTTAATCAATCTAGTTATCCATGCTCGTCGCGTGCCGTACCGCCGGCACTCGTCAATCGGGGAGGGATCTATGGATGTGCCGTTGTTGATTCGCCAGCGGCTGGCGACGCTGGGCAAGGAGCAGCGCGACCTGGCTCGAGCCGCCCAGGTCACCGAGTCCTACATCTCGCAGCTCCTGCGGCGGAAGAAGGCCCCACCGGCGCCGGGGCGTACGGATATTTACGCCCGGATGGACCGGTTCCTCCGGCTCCCGCCGGGCGAGCTGGCGAAGCTCGCCGCGGCCCAGCGGCGGGAACAGCTACAGAAAACCCTGGGTGACACACCGACCCCGACGCCCCTGCTCCCCGATGCACGGGCGCTCATTCTCGACAAGTGCGACCCCGACAAGGTGGATCACGTCCGCGCCATCTTCGAAAAGCAGCCCTTCGGGGAGCTGGAGCGGCTGGTGACCCAGAAGCTCCTCGATGTCGTCAAGCGAGTCGTTCGCGACGACCTGAAGGATGAATCCCGGATGCGCCTGGTCGCCAAGCTGGCCGGCCGTAGGTACGAGGTGACGCGCGTCCAGGCGCTCGAATTCCTCGACACCGACATCTTCCATCTGTCGCTCCGGGATTGCGAGACGTTTCTGCGGCCGCTGATTGAAGCGTGGGACATCGATCTCGCGACCTTCGGGCTGCACGCGACCCTGAACAAGCGTCTCAGCACTCACGCAGCCAAGCGCTTCGTGTTCGTGGAGCGTTCGACGGACGACGTGGAGGGTGAGGAACCGGGATTCAAGGCCTTCCGGGATGACCCGGACATGTGCGACGGAGCGACTGAGGAGGAGCTCACCTGGCTCCGCGGCCTCGCCTTCGAGGGACGGCGCCCCACCCGCCTGTTCTACTATAGGGCGCTGCAGCTCTTTCGCGATCCCCTGCACTTCAGCCCGGGCCGGCGGTAACGGCGGCAGACCCTTGGAGGTGGCGGTGTTACACGAGCGCGTAACCGATCGTGAGTTACAGGACTGGCTGATCGAGGAGCTTCGGCGCAAGCCAGACTGGCGAGCGTTCGCAGCCGACCTGACCTTTGTCCGCCTTCACAGCGCGTCGTCGTCGGGGGCCACCTGGGAGGTGGAGGTGGCAACTGGCAGTGACACGTGGAGCCGGGCGCGGCATCACGTATTCGAAGCGGCAGTCCGGCAGGCCCAGCAAGCGTTCGACTTGATCGACTAGGGTCCCCGGACCCCCCTGGCTTCGGACGGACCGTTGAGGCCCCACAGCGCAAGTC
>DATBCM010000517.1:0-4495 GCA_036270455.1 Gemmatimonadales bacterium
CCATACGCGCCGCAGCCGATAGGCCGGATGATCGGGAGGCACCGGCACGCGGTCCCGGCGGTCCACGACGGCGCGGTCCGCCGATCCCCCGCCATGCGCCACCCACGTTCCGGAGCAGGCCCGCATCACCGGCTCGAGCGCGGTGACCAGTCCGCTCGCGGGGCGCCAGACCTCGATCCCCTGCTCGTCCGTGTACCGGTGGATGTAGGGCTCGCGGTTCGAGACCACGATCACCTCTTCGCCCTTCAAGTCGCCGCGCAGGATCTCCCGCAGGGCATCCGGCGTCCAGGTCACCTGTTCGTCGTCCTGCGTCCCCCGCTGTTGGACGAGATCCCGGATCAACGTGCGCAGATCCCGCGCGACAGGCCGGAGCTCCGGGGCGTACGGTTTGCCGGAAGGGCGCAGGAGGCCTTCACCGCGGAGCAGCGCCTGGAGGCCCTGCACCCAGCCGCGCCAGGAGAATTGCGCCACGGCCACGGTGATGAGGGCGACCGTTGCGGCCAGCCCCACAAAGAAGAGGAAGAGGTATTTGCGAGTCTGGGCGCTCCGCCGCGCGACGAAGCTCATGTCGTGGACGAGCACGAGCCGTCCCGCGGGCGCCTGGGGGGTCACGAGGGGACGCAACGACGCGAGCACCGGCCCGTTGGTGCTCTCGACCAGCCGCCCAGCGGAGTCGTTCTGCGCGAGGGTGTCGAGGCCGCCGCAGGTAATGGATTCGGGAAGCGTGGGCGTGGCGATCGGCTGCGCTCGCGAGGAGGCGCAGTACCCGATGGCGTAGAGACGCTCATCCTGCGTGATCCGCGCGAACAGCGCGAGGATCCCGGGACGGTCCCCTTTTTCGACCATCTGCTGGAGCGTTTCGTGGATGGTCGTGGCGACCGCCCCGGCCCGGCTGTCCAGGTCCTTGACGAACCACTGCAACGTCAGCTTATCAACCAGCGGCACGATCGCGTACGCGAGCGCCGCGAGAACGACGAGGAGAGGCACGATGAACCGGAGGGAGAGCCGCATATCCGCCTTCCGGAGGGTAGTCCGACCCGTACCCGGAAGCTGTGATGCAGGTTCCCTACGCGAGGGCCTGAAGTCTCTCGAGCATGACTGTGGCGCTTTCGATACGATCTTCGGGCCGTTTTGCGAGGAGTTGAGCGACCAGCTCGTCGAGCGCGGGAGGCACGCCGGCCACCAGCGCACTGGGGCGCGGCGCGTCTTCGGACAGGACTTTCGCGAACAGGACCACCACGGTCGCCCCGTCCAGGACGCGGAGTAGGTTCTACGGTAATGAAGATCGGAGCCGCCATCCTTGCCGGCACACTGTTGTGTGGGGCCGTCCCCCTGGTCGGCCAGGCCGGACCGACCGTCCACGTCGCGGTCGGTTTCGGCGTCGACACCAGCTCCGCGCCGAACGAGGAGATCTTCGACCGGTGGTCTGAGTACCTCCGCAGTCGCCCATCCTGCGCAAACCCATCACCGTCCTGGTCCGAGGCGGAGCGAGCATCAAGTGGTGACCTGCTCTGCAGCCAAGTCTACATGGGCTTCACAATGTTCACGGTCGTCAATCTCGAGCCGGCCGCCGGCATGGACAGCACCTATCTCATTCGCACGCTCGTGGGAGCGACCGGAGATTCCGGAACTGCCTACCGTCCACTGGCCCTCTACCGGACCTACGCGGTCCGCGAACACGGGCGGTGGGTCCTGGCAAATGCGCTGCCCCGGGAGACGCGGAGTTGGCGGCACGAGCACATCGGGCGGATCACGTTCGTTTTCCCGGCATCGTATCCATTCGCTCGGCCCCGGGCGGAAGGATCCGCACGGTTCGTCGATTCGCTCGCCGGCGCCTGGTCCCTCGATCCCCCTGCCGCCATCGGGTACTACTTCACCGCCAATCCCAAAGACACGCAGCGTGCGATGGGACTCGATTTCATCCCGGCGCCCGACACCGCCTGGGGTCTCGCGGATACGCAGCACAAGATCGTGTACGTAGGGTCCTCCGCGAGCGGGGAGGATTACCGGCATGAGCTGTCGCACCTGGTGTTGGTGCCATTCACCAGCGTGCATCATCCCGGACGATTGGTGAATGAGGGGCTGGCGACGTGGACCGGGGGATCCGCTGGGCTCCGCTTCCGCCAGCTCATGCCGGGGTTGAGCCGCTACCTCGAAGACCACCCGCAGCTCACGCTCGCGCAGATCATGGCTGACTCACCACAGCGCGAGGGCTCGCTCGACGTGGGGTACGACGGCTTCGCCGTGCTCTGTGAAATGGTCTACCGACAGAGCGGGCTCGCCGGAATCACAGCCTTGGCCGATGCCGGCCGTGATGACAAGGCAGTGCTCGACGCCGCAGCTCGTGCCATCGAAGTCCCGCGGGACAACTTGGACACCGCATGGCGGGCGCGAATCCATGCGCTCGCCTTGGCGCCTTAGCGTCTTAGCGACTTAGCGCTTAGTTACTTGCGACTTGATACTGCTCCAGCTTCCCGTCCGGCATCTCGAAAGTCCACGCCCGCACACTCCGCCCCTGCGTGAACCGAGCCTGATACACCCGGAGCACCATCCCACCCCGCAACGACCGGCTCACCTGCACGAACGCCGTGGGTGTGCCCAGGGGACCCAGGCTCGACGAGAAATCGGCGAGGGCCTGGGCGTTGAAATAGAAATTGGCGTCTGTGGTGAAGAGCGACCGGTCGATCGTTCCCTTCTGCAGGCCTTCGAAGATCTGCTGCGCCTGCGCCTCGTGGACGTGAGCCGAAGCGTCCTCGGTCGTGAAGAGACGGGCGCTGATCTGCCGGGCGATAGCGCCCCCCGCCGCGGCCGCGTCCTGGTTGGTGAGCACCACGATGGCCGCATGGTCGTCCGGGAACACCAGATTCTGGGCCGTGAAGCCTGACACTTCGCCGCCGTGGGAAATGGCGCGGTGACCGTTCTGCATCCCGACGTCCACGCCGAGTCCGTAGCCCGTGCCCGTGCCACTCTTGAGGAGCACCTCGGTCTCCATCGTACGGTACGAGGCCGGCGCCAGGAGACTCTCGTTCATCATGGCGATGTCCCACTTGGCCAGATCGGCGGGCGTCATGGCCAGCTCGCCCGCGGCGAAGAGCCATCCCTTCCCTTCCTTCGGCGCCGGACGCGCCGGACCCAGGGCGTAGCGGAGATAGCCCGTCGGATCGGAATCCGGGAGGCGGCCCATGTCGATGTTCTTCACGCTCTCGATGCCGAGCGGGTTGAGGATGCGGCTGCGGAGAAACTCGAAGAAAGGCATGCCGCTCACCTTCTCGACGATCATTCCCGCGATCACGTAATTCGTGTTGCTGTACTGCCAGCGGGTGCCGGGATCGAAATCGAGGGGGATCTTCGCCCACCGGTCGACGATCTGCCGGGCCGTGGTCGAATCGAGCATGGTCGGCATGACGTAGTCCTGCGGCCAGTAGTCCTGGTACCCGGACGTATGGGACAAGAGCTGGCGGATGGTCACGTCACTGGCGCGGGTCAGATCGGGTAGGTACTTGGAGACCGGATCGTCGAGGGACAGCTTGCCCTCCTGCACCAGCAGCAAGACCGCCCCAGCGCAGAACTGCTTCGAGATCGATCCGATGCTGTACCGCATGCTGGTGGTCGCCGCGACGTGCCCTTCGATCTTCGCGTCGCCATACGCCTGCGCGTACACCACCTTCCCGTCTCGCACCACCGCAAGACTGGCACTCGGCACGCCGGTCTGTTTGAGCACGTCTTTGGCGATCGAATCGACCGCCGTCGCGAGCGGGTCTTGAGCGGAGAGACCAGACGCTCCCAGGAACACCAGGGCACAACCCGCGATCAACCGGCGCATACCGACTCCTCGAATGGTGAGATTGAGACGGCCCTGCCTGTGGCCAATCTGGGGCGCGGGAGCGATTCTTCAAGTCATGAACAAACACCTCGTCGGTCCGATCGCCGTCATCGCTGTCCTGCTGGCACTCCCGCCCGCCGCCTCGGCGCAGCACCTCGCCGCCGCCAGCCCCGGGAAGCCCGATACGTCCGTGTTCCGGCCGATCGATTGGCCTTCGAACGCCTACCGCACGGCGTCCGGCATGCCGGGGCCCCAGTACTGGCAACAGAAGGCCGACTACGCTATCCACGCGTCCCTCGACCCAGCGACGCACACCATCGAGGGATCGGAGACGATCACGTACACGAACAACTCGCCCGATACGCTGCGCTTCATCTGGATGCAGCTCGACATGAACCTGGGCTCGCGCCAGAGCCGCAATTCCCCCCTCGATTTCTTCTTCTTCCCCGAAGACTCGAGCTTCCATGTCGGCGCGACGATCGAACACGTCCAGTCGGTACACGCGGGAGCCAAGGGCGCGAAACCGGCGACCGCCGCGCTGCCCTGGTGGGTCAACAGCACCATGATGCGCGTCGATCTGGACCGGCCCCTGCCCCCGAAGGCCGCGCAGACGCTCGACATCGCCTGGCACTATCAGGTGCCGACGCAGGGCGGGAGAACCGGGCGGCAGGG
>DATBCM010000518.1:0-3002 GCA_036270455.1 Gemmatimonadales bacterium
GGGCGGTTAGCTCAGTTGGTTAGAGCGCCACGTTGACATCGTGGAGGTCACAAGTTCGAGTCTTGTACCGCCCATGACAAATGCGGAGTGCGGAAGGCGGAATGCGGAATGGGTGGATCCGCCGACTTCTTCTCACTGTAGCAGCCACTCCGCATTCCGCACTCGGCATTCCGCATTCGAGCGCGCGCCCATAGCTCAACTGGATAGAGCGCTTGACTACGGATCAAGAGGTTGGGGGTTCGACTCCCTCTGGGCGCATCCTGTAGACTAGGTTGCGGACGCGTAGACGCACAGACGGTGAACAGGCTTCCGGATTCAGGCCTGCTCCCTGACACCTCCAACCCATCTGTGCGTCTGTGCGTCTAGTAGTGAGCGTCTGTGCGTCTAGAGTTGTCTGCTGGCTGTGTACGAGCATCACAACGGGGCGTGGCGCAGTCCGGTTAGCGCGCCTGGTTCGGGACCAGGAGGTCGGAGGTTCAAATCCTCTCGCCCCGACTGTTTGAAGACCAAGCCTGACACCCTAGTTCCGGTGTCGGGCTTTTTCTTACAAAAAAACCGGCGGTGTGAGTAACGGTGTGAGTTTCTCGCGGCCTCCTGCACTCCAACCAGGCGGAGGGAGACCCTTCGCCTAACATGTTGCGCGGCACGAGCCTGGACGTGCGCTCGGCCACCTGCGGTTTGACACGAGCGTCGTCAACGCCTATCGTCTGTCGCCTTCCGCCGGGCGCGGACCCCGCCCCCCCACAGTCCGGCTACCCTGATGGATCAGCCATCACCGAGGTGCAGCCACGAACATGCGTGCGAGCGGACGCTGGACCATCATCCTGGTGCCCCACAGTTCGGGCCCCTCCCGCGCGTGGAACGTGTCCTCCAGAATGGGCTTTGGCCTCCTGATCTGGGCCGGTGTGATTCTCTTCACCCTTGGCGGACTGGGCCTGACCGCGGTGGCCCGCGGGCGGAGTGTCTCGCACTACCTCGGGCTTCAAGAGACCAACCGCCGGCTGATCGAGCAGGTCCAGCAAGTGCGGCAGGCCCTGGTCGTCATGAGTGATTCGCTCGACACCCTGAGCGAGCGCGGCCAGGTCCTCCGCCTGGTGGCTGGTCTGAATCTGCTCGATCCAGGAGTGCGGGAGGCCGGGATCGGAGGTCCTCCCGGCGCGTGGCCCGAGCGGGACAGTCTATTGGCCCTGGGCGGAGAAGGGGCTGACGCCTTCGCAGCGCGAACAAGGCTCGACGCCTTGACCCGGCAGGCCGACCTGATGGTGCGCTCCGCCGAGGAAGCTCGGGAGTCCATTGCCAGCCACGCCACTCGCCTCGCCGCCACTCCCGCGATCATGCCGGTGCACGGGCCGGTCTCGAGCCCATTCGCCGCAGAACGGTTCGACCCGGTGGTGCACGTGGTGCGACCTCACGAGGGCATCGACCTTGCGGCCCCAGCGGGTACGCCGATCGCGGCCCCCGCCGCAGGCGTCGTAGTAGGCGTCCAATGGGAAGAAGGGTACGGCAACTACGTCACTGTCGATCACGGCTACGGCGTGGTGACCCGGTACGCGCATTGCTCCCGGATCCTCGTGGTGCGCGGGCAACGTGTGCAACGCGGGCAGAAGATCGCCCTGGTGGGCTCGACGGGGGAGGCCACCGGACCCCATCTCCACTACGAGGTGTGGATCAACGGCCATGCGGTCGACCCCAAAGGGTTCATGCTTCCCGAGAACGTCATCACTGACTGACCTCCGCGCGCCGCTCGGACCACCGCCCCAACAACGCCGCCACCAACCAACCGAGCAGGCCCCCCAGAATCACGTCGCTTACGAAATGCGCTCCGCTCGCAACTCGCGTGAACACGCACGCTCCAGCCAGGGAGTACCACACGGCTCGTGCGCCCGGGAACAGGTGCGCGAGGGCCGTGGCGGCCCCGAACGCCACCACCGCGTGGCTGCTGGGCAGGCCGAGATCCTTGGTTGACCAGGGGTGATCCGCCCAGCCGCGAAAGACATAGGCGCCGTCGGTGAGGTTAGGGCGCTCTCGACGGATGCACAGTTTCAGTGCCTCGGCGAGGATGCCGGCGACCGTCGGCGCGCCGACCAACAGCAGCCCCCGCCGCCAGCGCCCAGGGGACGCCATCCCCGGTGGCGATGTCCAGTCCTGCAGCACCAGTGCACCCGCGGCCACCACCCAGACTGGCAAGTACCCGACGAGGCGCAGCGCCCGGCCCCAGTCGTGATCATAAATCCCCGGGATCGCCAACGCCCGGAAGGCCCAACGGTCGATCAAATGGGCCGCCGCGAACGCCACGAGTCCCGCGGCCAACGTGGAGCGGGCGGGTGACCGCCTCATCCGGGCAAGGGCCGCCCCGGGGGGCGGACCGTCCCAGGAACTGAGGGGCTGGACGGAACCCTGGTCCGAGCGAACCAGACGGCGATCCCGGCGACGATCATTGCCACACAAAGCATCTGCCCCATGCTGAAGGGCCCGGCCACGAGACCTAGCTGGGAGTCCGGTTCTCGGGTGAACTCGAGCATCCAGCGGAAAGCGCCGTACCCAACCAGAAATCCGGCGGCGATCACTCCCGGGCGATACCAGCCCCGCGCCCGAGCGCGGTGCTCGAGCACGCGCAGAAGAAGAAAGAGCACGACGCCTTCGACCACCGCCTCGTAGAGCTGGGATGGGTGCCGTGGCAGGCGCTGGGGATCGGCCGGAAAGACCATCGCCCAGGGCACGGTGGTCACCCGGCCGTACAGCTCCCCGTTGATGAAGTTGCCGAGGCGCCCGAAAAACAACCCCGGCGTCCCCGCCAGTGCCAGGGTGTCGGCGAGCTGCCAGAAGGGAACGCGGTGGACGCGGGCGAACACCCCGCTCGCCACCGTCATGCCCATCACCGCGCCGTGGAACGAGAGCCCGCCGTGCCAGATCCGGACGATTTCGATGGGGTTGCCCAGGTAGTGCCCCGGCTGGTACACGATGGCGTACATCAAGCGGGCCCCGAGGAACATTCCCGCCAT
>DATBCM010000519.1:0-4176 GCA_036270455.1 Gemmatimonadales bacterium
ACCGCCAGGGCCGGCGAGGGGCCGCGTGCGAGCTTCTCGGCCAGGGCCTGGGCTTCTGCCAGGACGCGATCTCCGGGGACGACGGCGTTGTAGAGGCCGATCTCCCGGGCTCGCTGCGCGTCGATGAAATCGCCGGTCATCAAGAGCTCGGTGGCCCGGCCCATCCCGATGATCCGGGGCAGCAGCCAGGCGGATCCCATGTCGGCGCCCGACAGGCCAACCCTCGTGAAGAGAAACGCGATCTTCGCGGTCTCGGCGGCAATGCGGATGTCGCAGGCGGCGGCGATCACGGCGCCCGCGCCGGCGACGGTGCCATTGAGCGCACCGATGATCGGCCTCCGGCACTTCCGCATGGCGAGAATGAGATCACAGGTAAGCCTGGTGAATTTCAGCAAGCCCTTGGCGTCGCGCGAGAACAGCTGACCAATGATGTCTTCCACGTCGCCGCCCGAGCAGAAGGCGCGTCCCGATCCCGTGATGACGATCGCCTTGACGAGGGGCTCGGTGTCGAGGGCACGGAAGGTATCCCGCAGCTCCTCGTAGACTTGGAACGTGAGGGCATTCAGTCGGTCGGGCCGGTTGAGCGTGATCGTCGCGACGCCGGAATCGACACCATAGAGGAAGGACCGGGGCGTGATGGCCATGGCTAGGCGATCACCGCGGTCGCTTCGATCTCGACCACCGCGGCATCATCCACCAGGGCCGCCACTTCGACCAGGGACATGGCGGGGTAGTGCTTGCCCATCGCCTTCTGATGGACCTCCCCCAGAGTCGCGAGGTTGGCGAGGTAGTCGGCCTTGCTGGTGACATACACGGTCATCCGGCCGATGTCGGTGGGCCCACCGCCGGCGGCGCGGACCACCGCCAGCACCTGGCTGAGGGCCGTGGCCCATTGGGCGACGAGACCGCCCGCCTGGGGGGCGGTTTGCCCCGCGACGAAGAGGACCCGCCCTCCGGCGGGCCCCCGCATCCCGTTGTTCCAGCCCCTGGGGCGCCCCGGTGGATCGGGATTGATGATGTCGAAGCTCACGGCGGTCCCTTTCCGTCGAGCACCACGGCCGCTCCGTTCTCAGATCCGCTGCATACGGCCAGCACGGCACTAGCCACTTCGTCCGCGGTGATCAGGCGGCTCTGGCCCGAGTGCGCCAGCACGGCATCAAGCGCCTCGGGGCGTGACTTCCCGGTGGTCTGCATGATCCGATCGAGGGATTGACCGGTCATCGGCGTGTCGACGTATCCGGGGCACACGGCGTTGACCGTCACACCGGAGCCCGCGACTTCCTCGGCCATCGACCTCGTGAATCCCACGACGGCGTGTTTGGCCGCGCTGTAGGCCGCGATGTACTTCGCGCCGAAAAGCCCTGCCACCGACGCGAGGTTCACCACCCGGCCACATTTCCGGTCCAACATGCCGGGCAGGAACCCCTGGGTGCACAGAAACGTACTCGTCGCGTTCACGGCGAGGAGGCGGTTCCATTCCTCGACTGTGGTGCGCTTGAGGGGCGCGGAAGAGGACGAGCCCGCGTTATTGATCAGGATATCGATGTCCCCGAGCACTTCGGCGGCGGTGCGAGCGAGCGCCTGCACGCTCTCGGGGCGGGTGACGTCCGCGGTGACGGCGCTGGCCCGGTGACCTTGGGCGCGGAGGGTGTTGGCGACCGCATCGACTTCCCCGGACGAGCGCGCCGCGACCAGCACGCCCACGCCGGCCTCGGCGAGTGCCCGCGCGACCGCGGCGCCAATCCCGCGGCCTCCGCCGGTGATCACCGCGCACTTGCCCGCGAGTTTCACTTCATGGCCTCCCGCACCGCGTCAGCCAGAATCGCTCCCAAGGTTGCAATCGATTCGCGCCCCTCAGCCGCGCTGGCGTCGGCGGGAGCGCCGAAATAGGCGTCCGCTCCGCCGGCCGCCTTGAACGTCGTAAGTCCCGCCGCGTGGGCCTCCACCAGGGAGCGGTTGTTCGCCGGGAGGGCGGTCCGCAGGGTCTCGTGGACCAGCTCGGGTCGCGCCGCCATGACGATCGAGGTCTCATACCGGCCGGCGTGACAGGCGCCACTTTGAAATTCTTCGGTGAGGCGCCGGACCAGTGCCTGGCGGGTCAGGTCGGGGAAGATCACGGTGGCGTCCCCGCCGTGCGTGGCGTCCCGGAGGGCGCGCACGTGGGCGGGGTCGAAGTGCGCGTTGGCGAGTGCCAGGTACCGGATGCCGTGCCGGGAGACACTCGACGCGATCGCCTGAACAATCGAGGTCACCGCCTGGGGATCGATCGAAATGGTCCCCGGGAAGTCGGCGGCATAGGGGGCCGGGGCATAGGCGAGACTGGGGAGGAGCAGCGGCTGGATGCCGCGCTGGGCGAGCAGGTCCGCGCCGGCTTGAGCCATCGCTTCGGCGATGATGACGTCCGTGCCGAGGGGCAGGATGGCGACCACGCGCGCGCGGTCCGTGGCCTGGATGTCGGTCCAGGACAACTCGCTCAGGGCCCGAACCGGCACCAGATTCCTTCCATCATATGGTCTTCGATCCTCCTGAGCGGTTCAACATCGCCGACTATTTTCTTGGAGCCCGGATTGCCGAGGGTGTGGGGGCGCGGCCGGCGCTGCTTACGGATCAGGGAACGCGTACGTACGCGGAGGTCGACCGCCTGGCGAGCCGCTACGCGCACCTGCTGCGTGAGGCTCAGGTCGCCCCCGAACAGCGGGTGATCATCGCGCTTCCAGACGGCCCGGCGTTCGTGGGCGCGCTGTTCGGCATCCTCAAGATTGGCGCCGTGGTAGTGATGGTCAACCCGCAGCTGTCGCTCGAACAGATCGCGTATTTCTACGACTACACCCGCGCCACGGCCGCACTGGTGGCCGGGGCCTCCGCGGAGGCGTTCGTGGCGGCCGCCGCCGACGCCCCCGCGTTGAAGACCGTGCTTAGCGTCGATGCGCCCGACGTGGAACGACGGCTCGAGGCGCTCCCGGACGCGATCGCGACCAATTCGACGCATCGGGACGACCCGGCCATCTGGCTCTTCTCGGGTGGGACGACCGGCCAGCCGAAGGCGGTGGTGCAGACCCACCGGTCGTACGCCAATACCACGGAGTGCTACGCGAAGGGCGTCCTGGGCTATGGCTCGGGCGACGTCACGCTCGCCGTGCCGAAACTGTTCTTCGGCTATGCGCTGGGGGCCAATCTCCTCTTCCCATTCTCGGTAGGCGCTCGGGCCATTCTGTTCGAAGCACCGTCGACGCCCGAGGCCCTGTTCGCCCTGATCGCGCAGCACCGCCCCACCGTTCTGGTCAACGTTCCGACGATGGTGAACCGGATGGTGAGTCATCCGGATGCTGCCCGGCAGGATCTCACCTGCCTCCGGTTCGCGACCTCGGCGGGCGAAGCACTCCCGGTGGAGCTCTACCACCGCTGGAAGGACGCCTTCCAGATCGAGCTCCTCGACGGGCTCGGCACCGCGGAGATGTGGCACATCTTCCTCACCAATCGCGTCGGTGCGGTGAAGCCGGGGACTCTGGGGCAGGTCGTGCCCGGCTTTGAAGTGAAAGCGGCGGACGACAGCGGGACGGAGGTGCCCGTCGGCGACGTCGGCTTGTTGTGGGTCCGCGGGAACTCCCAGGGGCTGGGATACTGGCAGCTCCAGGAGAAGACGCAGCGGACGTTCCGGGGCGACTGGGTGGTCTGTGGGGATCTCATTTCGCGGGACGCGGAGGGCTACTTCACCCATCACGGACGCGCCGACGAGATGCTCAAGGTCTCGGGGAAGTGGCTGTCCCCGCAGGAGGTCGAGAGCTGCCTGCTCCAGCATCCGGCGGTGCGGGAGGCCGCGGTGGTGGGAGTGACGGGTGACGGTGGGCTGGTCAAACCCCACGCCTATGTCGTCACGCTCGAGCGGCGTGCCGATCTGGCCGAGGAGCTGAAGGCATTCGTGCGCGAACGGCTCGAGCCGTTCAAGGCTCCCCGGGACATCTCGTTCGTGGATGCCCTGCCGCGCACGCACCTCGGGAAGGTGGACCGCGGCAAGCTGCGGCGGGGAGCGGCGTGAGCGGATTCCCGGTGCTGGTTGCGGCCGAGCTCCGAGAGTTGATCGATGCGTCACTCCTGGACGGTCTGGAGGTCACGTGGCTGCGCGCCGACGAGCCGACGCCGGCGGGCGACTTCGTCGCGGCCGTTCCGCTGCTCTCC
>DATBCM010000520.1:0-2249 GCA_036270455.1 Gemmatimonadales bacterium
GGGCCGGAGCACGATCAGCCCGGGGATGGCACGCAGGGCGGCGAGCTGCTCGATGGGCTGGTGGGTGGGACCATCTTCACCCAGTCCAATCGAGTCGTGCGTGAAGACGTAGATGGTGCCGAGCTGGCAGAGGGCGGCGAGCCGGATGGCGGGCCGCATGTAGTCGGAGAAAATGAGAAAGGTGCCGCCGTACGGGATCAATCCCCGGTGCAGGGCGATGCCGTTCATCACCGCACCCATGCCGTGCTCGCGGACGCCGAAGTGGAAGTTCCGCTCGGTGTAGTGGCCCGCCGAGAAATCCCCGGTGCCCTTGAGGAGCGTGTTGTTCGACCCCGCGAGATCCGCCGATCCGCCGATCAACTCCGGAAGGCGCGGCGCGATGGCATTCAGCACCTTTCCGGACGCGGCGCGCGTCGCCTGCGCGGCATCCCCCGACAGATTGGGCAGTCCCTGCTCCCAGTTGGCCGGGAGTTTTCCAGCCAGCCGGCGCTCGAGCTCCGCGGCAAGCTCCGGGAACGCCTTCCGGTACGAGGCGACGCGGGACTCCCACGACTCCCTCGTCTCCCGGCCGCGCGCCCCCGCCTTCCGCCACCGGTCGAGCGCCTCTGCAGGAACGTAGAAGGGCTCCTGCGATGGCCAGCCCAGGTTCTGCTTGGCGCCCTTGACCTCTTCCACCCCCAACGCCGCCCCATGCGCTTCGGCGGAATCCTGCTTGGTGGGCGCGCCGTAGCCGATGTGCGTCCGGACGATGATCAGGGAGGGACGGTCGAGCGTCTTCTTGGCCGTGGTGATCGCCTGGTCGAGGGCGGCGAGGTCGTTCCCGTCGACCACGCGGTGCACGTGCCACCCGTAGCTCTCGAAACGCCGCGCCGTGTCCTCGGAGAACGCGAGGTTGGTGTCACCTTCGATGGTGATGTGATTGTCGTCGTAAATGCCGATCAGCTTGCCGAGCTTGAGATGTCCCGCGAGGGAGCAGGCCTCGTGGGAGATCCCCTCCATCAGGTCGCCGTCGGACGCGATGAAATACGTGAAGTGATTCACGACGTCATGTCCCGGCTTGTTGAAGAGCGACGCCAGGATCGCCTCGGCGATCGCCATCCACAGCGTTGCCCGCGCCCTGGCCGAGTGGGCCGGTGGTGGTTTCGACACCGGGCGTGTGGCCGTATTCGGGATGTCCCGGCGTCTTCGATCCCCACTGCCGGAACTTTTTGATGTCGTCGAGGGTCAAGTCATAGCCGCTCAGATAGAGGGCGGCGTAGAGCAGCATGCTGGCATGGCCGCAGGACAGGACGAACCGGTCGCGGTCGGGCCAGTCGGGGTGAGCCGGGTCGTACGAGAGATGGCGTGTCCACAGCACGTACGCGAGCGGCGCCAGGGCCATCGGCGTCCCCGGGTGGCCGGAGTCGGCCTGCTGTACCGCATCCATCGCGAGGGTCCGAACCGTGTTGATGCAGAGCAGATCCAGATCGGTGCGCGGACCGGCGGCGACGTGCGTCATCATGTCTCCGTGGTGGGCTGGACGGAAATCTAGCAACGCCACCCTTTCGCCGCCTCGCCGGCTCCCATAGCTTGCCGGGCGCCATGGTCACCTTCCTGCTCGTCACCGCGCTGTTCCAGGCGGCACCCGTCCCGGCTCGTCCCGATGAACCGCATCTCCGGAATCCCCGGCGCCTCACCTCCGGCGGGCAGAACGCCGAGGCGTATTACTCGCACGACGGGACGCGGCTGATTTTCCAGCATACCCCGCCTGCGGATACGGCCGGCTGCGATCAGGAGTTCATCATCAACGTGGACGGGTCCGGGCTTCGCCGGGTGTCGTCAGGAGCAGGACGGACCACCTGCGGCTGGTTCTTCGCCGGTGACCGGCGGGTATTCTACGCGAGCACCGAAGCGGTGGGGCCTGCGTGCCCCCCGCGGCCAGACTACTCGCACGGGTACGTCTGGGCACTCTACGACTACGACATCTACGCGTCGGACGCGGACGGCAGTCACAAGGTCCGGCTCACGGCCAACAAGGGGTACGATGCCGAGGGGACGTTGTCGCCGGACGGAAAGACGATCGTCTTCACCTCGGAGCGAGACGGCGACCTCGACATCTACACGATGAACGTCGACGGCACGAACGTCCGGCGGCTCACCAACACACTCGGCTACGACGGGGGCCCGACCTTTTCACCCGACGGAAAGCTGATCGTCTACCGCGCCTATCACCCCGCGACCACCGCCGATTCTGCCGAGTATCGGACGCT
>DATBCM010000521.1:0-3988 GCA_036270455.1 Gemmatimonadales bacterium
CTCGTCCCTGAAGGTCCCCGCCGCGAAGGACTGGATCTTGGGACACGTGGAATGGAACGCGATTCTCCGGAATACCATCTCCGAGACCGGCCTCTCCGGCTCCAACAAGACCAACGTCATACCGGCGGAGGCGACCGCGGAGCTCGATATCCGGCTCTTGCCCGATCAGGACACCGCGGCGTTCCGCGCGGAGCTGGTCAAGGTGGTGAACGACACGGCCGTCCATTGGACGACGATTCTGCCCCCCAAGCCGGCACTCGAGAGTCCCATCGAGACCGACCTGTTCCGGGCCATCGAACGCGCCGCCCACGACCGGGACCCCAAGGCCCTGATCACGACGGTCATGCTGACCGGCGCGACCGACCGGCCGACCTACCGTGCGCTGAACATCGTCGCCTACGGGCTGGATCCCTTCAAAATCGAGCTAGATGACGTTCAGCGCGGTGTGCACGGCAACGACGAGCGGATCAGTCTGGACAACCTGAAGTTTGGGCCGCACTTCATCTACGACGTGCTGCGGTACGTGCAGTAGCAACAAACACCCGACACCTTGAGTGAATCCCACTTCGACGGATGTTCGTAGGAAAACTGATGCTTCTCCTACTCGGAATCATCGTGGGCCATCCGCCCGCGGGTCCCTACTCCGGCACCGCCGGCCACGTGGCGGTCGCGACGCCGCGGATCGACGCCTCCGCGAACATCGACGGCTCCCTGGACGAGCCACCCTGGCAGAAAGCCGCGCTGCTCACCGGTTTCTCCGAGTACTATCCCGTCGACGGGCGTCCCGCGGAGGACTCGACCCAGGTGCTGGTCTGGTACTCGGCAACCGCCATGTACTTCGGGATCCGCGCGTTCGAGTCCCATGGTCCAGTGCACGCGACCTTGCCCACGCGGGACCACATCTCGACCGATGACATGGTCGAAATCCTCCTCGACACGTTCAACGATCACCGGCAGGCCATCGCGTTCGAGGTGAATCCGCTGGGTGTGCAGGCGGACGGCACCCTGAATGAGACCCACGCCGGCACGAGCGACACGGTCGATCTCTCCACCGACTTCGTCTATCAATCCAAGGGACGGATCACGGACTACGGATACGAGGTCGAGGTCCGGATCCCTTTCAAGAGCATCCGCTACCAGACGACGGCGACGCAAACCTGGGGCCTGCAGATTGTGCGCACCGTCCAGCACTCGGGTCACGTGCAGACGTGGACCGCGACCCGGCGGCGCGCGACTTCTTTTCTGGGGCAATCCGGGACCCTCGAGGGTCTCACCGATCTCCACCGCGATCTGGTGCTCGATCTCAATCCGGAGATCACCGGCAAAGTGGACGGCGGGCCGTCAGGAACCGGGTGGGGCTACCACCATCTCAATCCGGACGTCGGCGGAAACCTGCGCTGGGGGGTGACGAACAACCTCACGCTGACGGGAACCGTGAATCCGGACTTCTCGCAGGTCGAGGCCGATGCGAGCCAGCTGGTCTTCGACCCGCGCCAGGCACTCTTCTTCCCCGAGAAGCGCCCATTCTTTCTGGAGGGGCTCGAGCAGTTCTCGACGCCGAATAACCTCGTCTACACCCGGGCGCTGGTGCAGCCGGTCGGCGCGGTCAAAGTCACCGGGAAGGTCGGCAACATCGGCATCGGCGTGTTGTCGGGGATGGACGCCCAGGCGTTCTCCGCCTCCGGCACCAACCATCCCTTCTACAATATTCTCCGCGCCCGCGCCGACCTGGGCGGACAGTCCACTGCGGGGATCGTGTACACGGACAAGCAGGATGGCAGTGACTGGAATCGCGTGATGGGTGCCGACGCGCGTATCACGTTCGGCGGCATCTACACCCTCGGCCTGCAGGGAGCCGAGAGCTTCACCCGCACGGGGGCGGCGACGGTTCAGGGTCCCCTGTGGTCCGCCTCACTGGTCCGTTCCGGCCGTCAGTTCCAGTTCTCGTATTCGCTCGCCGGAATTCATCCGCAATTCTTCGACCAGTCGGGCTTCATTTCCCGGAACGGGATCGCCGTGGGCCAGGCCGATCACCAGGTCACCTTCTACGGCGCGCCCGGCGCGGCCATCGAGAGCTGGAGTGGGGACATCCTCCTCTTTGGCCGCTGGCTGTACCCGCACTTCCAAGCTGCCGCCGCCCCCGACGACCGCGAGATCCACTTCAACACCAATACGGTGATCCGGGGCTGGACCGTCAGCACGGGATTGTTCTTCGAGCGTTTCGGCTACGACCCTTCGCTCTACGCGAGCTATGCGCTCCAGCGGACCGTCGGCAGCGTGACCGACACGGTGCCCTTCGTGGGCGTGCCCGACATCCGGAACCTCGACATCCTGGTCCAATTCGCCACGCCGCAGTACCGGCATTTCGACGCGAACTTGCTGTTCCTGCCCGCCATTCAGGACGAGAATTTCTACGAGTGGTCGCCCGCGCAGATCCTGCTCGTCCAGGCCGGCCTGAACTGGCGACCCAACGACCGGATCCGGATCGGCGGAACCTACCTCCACCAGGAGTACTGGCGGCGGTCGGACGGCTCACTGGTCGCCCGGCAGCTGATTCCGAGACTGAAGGTCGAGTATCAGGTCTCGCGGCCGCTCTTCATCCGGGTCGTGGGGCAGTACGTCTCGACCTTCCAGGACTCGCTGCGGGACGACTCCCGGACCAACGATCCCATTCTGATCAAGAATCCCGCGACCGGCGTGTACGAGCGGGCGCTGCAGTTCACGACCAACGGATTCCGGATGGACTGGCTGGTGGCGTTCACGCCCTCCCCGGGCACCGTCGTCTATGCGGGCTACGGCTCGAGCCTGGACGATCAGGGGACCTTCGCGTTCCGTGGGCTGCAGCGGACGTCGGACGGGTTTTTCACGAAGTTCACGTATCTGTTCCGGCTCTAACTTCTGTTTTCCCACGCTGAAGCGTGGGCCCGACAAAGCAATGCGCTGCAAGCGCGGTGCCGGGCCCAGGCTTCAGCCTGGGTTACCGACCAGGACCACCGCCCATGCCGCCGGGGCGCTGGCGCATGACCTTCGGAGGCGGTGCCGCGTCGAGCTTGGCAGCGGCCGCCGCCGAGATCTTGCCGTGGATCTCCTTGAGCAGCGCATCTTCCCGATCCTGCAGGGGCTGCATCATCTGCCGCGCGGACCCCATCGCGGCCCGCATGTCCCCGCCACCGGACACGCTCGCCCGGACCGAGTCCCTGATGGCGGTCGCCCGCATCAGGATGGCGTTGATCGAATCGTACTGCGGCTGAATGGCGGACTTCTCGGCGGCGGTCAGGCTCAGGGCCTGCGCCACGGAGTCCATCGTCATCCAGTGATTGGGGGGCGGCGCGAACTGTCCCCGGCCCATCCCGCCCCCGCCCTGGGCGGCGAGCGGCGCTACGGCCCCTCCGAAGAGGGCGACGGCTACGAGCATCTTCCGCATCGGTGATTCCTCCAAAGGGCGCCGAAATGGCGCCTCGGTCTTCTTACGCCGCAGGGCCTTCCTTGGTTGAGGAGTTCCAACCCCTTGGCTTCGCAATGGTTGCCCGCTATCTTGCTCGGCTCTAGAAATGGCGGATTTGACCTTTTCCCGAAGCCAGCTGCTCCTGCTCGCGGGTACGGCCAACCGGCCCCTCGCCGAGGAGATGGCGCAGCATTTGGGACAGCCGTTGTGTGCGGTCACCATCCGGCGGTTCGCGGATGGTGAGATCTTCGTCAAGATCGACGAAAACGTCCGCGGGCGGGATGTCTTCATCATCCAGCCGACCAATCCGCCGGCCGAGAATTACATCGAGCTGCTGCTCCTGATCGACGCGGCTCGACGAGCCAGTGCGGCGCGGGTGACGGCGGTCCTGCCCTACTTCGGGTACGCGCGGCAGGACCGGAAAGATCAGCCGCGGGTGGCGATCAGCGCCAAGTTGATGGCGAACCTGATCAGCCATGCGGGCGCGGACCGGGTGCTGGGAATGGATTTCCATTCTCACCAGGTGCAGGGCTTCTTCGACCT
>DATBCM010000522.1:0-7549 GCA_036270455.1 Gemmatimonadales bacterium
GTCCGGCCGGCGGGTGGGCGCGGGTGGCCGTGGCGATGGTCGTCTGGTCCTTCGTCCCCAATCGCGAGATCGCGTCGTCCCGGTCACGCTCGTTGCGATACACCGCCGCGACGGCGCTCCCCGATCCCGACATCCGCACCCAGTACGGATTCGTTCCCGCAAGCCGCTCGAATACCGCCCTGATCTCCCGATGCTTCCCGAACACCGGCAGCTCGAAGTCGTTGGCGCCGAGCCGTCCGACGCTGCCCCAGGTCGACAGCGAATCGGGCTCCAACACCACCGGGCCTCGGCTTCCATCGTGCAAGCCGCTCTGGTCCCACCACCGGTAGGCCTCGACCGTGGCCACCGTGACGTCACGAGGCAGGGCCACGAGGGCCGGTGCCGCGGGTGGTGGGGCGAGCGCGAGGAGCCGCTCCCCACGCCCCCATCCCAGCGCCGCGGGGAGGCCGGCGGCGAAGAACGCCACATCGGATCCCAGCTTGGCCGCCAGATGGTGGAGCTCGTGCCGGGGGACGCCATTGCCGGCGAGCGCATTGACCGCGTGCAGCGTGGCGGCGGCGTCACTGGACCCGCCGCCGATCCCCGCGCGCGCGGGAATCTTCTTGTTGAGCTGGATCCCGACGCCGAACCTGGCGCCCGTCGCCTCGAGGACGGCCTTCGCGGCGCGAAACGCGAGGTTCTCCTCCACCGGTCCCACATCCGGGCCATCCACGTCGAGGGTCACGCCGCGGTCGATCCGCCGTACCTCGATCTGATCCGCCAACTCGAGGAGGAGAAACGCGGTCTCGATCTGATGGAAGCCCGAGTGTTCGCGCGCCAGAATGCGGAGAAAAAGATTGACCTTGGCGTGCGCGGCGACGCTTACGCGATCGGGGGTGGAGGTGGGGGTGGGGGTCACGCGGACTCCGAGGCGGCCCCGGCTCCGGCCCCGCGGAGGTCACCCAGATGGAGCCGGGCGCGTGACAGGGAATAGAGCCCGAGGGCGGTCACCGGGATGAAGGTCGTGAGGTGATAGGTGAGCGCGTACGCCAACGCCCGGCTCGGATCGACGTGATAGAGCTCGAGCGTCACTTTGGTGGCCGTTTCGAATACGCCCACGTAGCCGGGTGAGGACGGGATGGCGACCCCGAAGCCGAGAATGCCCTGGAGCAGAAACGACCCCACCGCGGGCACGGCCAGGCCGAATGCCTTGAAGCACAGCGCGAACGAGAGGGCGTTGACCACCCATTGCACCAGCGACCACCACAGCACGGTGAGGAAGCGGCCGGGCTTCCGCAAGACGGCCAGTCCCTCGATCAGTCCATGCAGGAGGTCATTCACCCGATGGGCGAATCGCTCGGGCAGCAGGGCTCGAGTGACCCGGTCGGCAAGTCGCAGCCACGGGGCGGGGTGGAGCGCGACGATGAAGGCGACCACCAGGAATCCCGCGAATACCATCGCGGCGCCGCTCGCGACATGCGAGAGTGGGACCCCTCCGATGACGCTGTTCGCCGGAAAGGACGGCGCGGCAATCGCCACGGCCATCAGCGCGAGCATGAGCAGACCGTCGAAGAGGCGCTCGACGCCGATCGTGGCAAGCGCGGTGATGAAGCGGACCGGCGCCTGGCGCTTCACCACATAGGCCCGCGCGAACTCACCGGCCCGGGCCGGCAGGAGGTTGTTCGCCATGAACCCGATCGCTACCGCGTGCCACAGCGCGGACCACGCGATCGGCCCGTCATCATCCCGGCGCAGCATCACCCGCCAGCGGATCATCCGGAGGGGGAAGGTCAGGGTGGCGACCACCACTACTAATAGAAGGAGGGGCACGTTGACGGTGGCGAGGGCGGCGCCGAACTCGTCCCAGTGGACGCCGCGGACCGCCCACCAGAGGCAAAGGGCGGTGATCGCGAGGCCCAGGACCCAGGCCCAGGAGGCGGGGCGCTTAGGCGGGGTCGAGGGCGAGGTCGACAAGATCGCAGACTTCATCGACGAGCGCGCGCAACTCCTCGCCTGAGACATTGCGCGCGTGGGCCCTCAGCTCAGCGGCACGGCGGCGCGCCGCGTCCCCACGGTACAGCAAGGTCCGGATATCCACGACCTGCGGCTCGGCGGCAACCGGAGCGGGCTGCGCGGCGGGAGCCGGAGCTGGAGCGGGCGCAGGAACCGGTGGCACCACGGCGCGGGGTCGAGGAGGAGCCACGGCGGTTGCGCCGGCAATAAAGGCGTCGAGTGATGCCGGACCCAGATCGCCCGCGGTGACGCGCTCGTACTGAGCCCACGTCCCGACCAGGTCTGGCGTCTCCTCGATTTCGTCCTCAGCAACCGCGATCGGTGCAGGGGGGGCCGGAACAGGAGCCGGTGCGGGGATCGGCGCGCGCACTGGAGCAGGTGCTTCCACCGCCGGAGCGAGGGCTTCGATCGGCACCACCGGAACGGCCGCGGCCGGACTCCCGGTGAGACTCCGAATCGTTCCGGTGACGGAACTGAGCTCTGACGCCAGGGCTTCTTCCACTTCCGTCGACGACCGGGTGAGAATATCGCCCGCGCGGCGCAGCTCGCCGGAGAAGGCCGCCGCTTCCCGGACCGCCGCGCCATCCCGCACCGCGTCGCGCGCCGCCTGCGCAAACTCCGAGACTCCTGCCGCCAACGCCCCCCCGCCCGCGTTCATCAGAGCGCGGAACGTGCCGGCGAGCGTGTGGGCGCGGAGCTCGCGCTGGGTCGCCGAGGGCGCCCGCTCGAGCGAGTCAGCCGCCTGGCGCAAGTGCTCGCCATGACTCACCAGCTCGAGCCGGCCGAGGGTCGCCGGGCGGGGAGCCGGAGTCCCCCTTTTCACGACGTGCGGGCCGGCGTCCTCGAAATAGAGACTGGCGATCGGCACGACGCCCGGCTCCGCTTCCCTGCTGCCGAGGAAGGCGACGAGCTTGGCGGCGAACGCCTTGAAATTCGCACCCTCCGGATCGGGCCGGCCCTGCTCGGCCACCTCGCGCGCCGCGCTCGCGATGGCGCTGGCGGCGGACTGGAAGAGCTCGTCCACGCCTGCGGTCGCTCCCTCGCTGCGCTCGAGCTCGGCGATGGCCCGCTCGATCCCTTCCAGGACGTCGGGCAGGGGCGGGAGGTCGTTCAGCGCCGCGAGCCCGCGGAGGGGCTGCAGGGCCTTCATGACCTGCTGGAGCGGATCGTGGGCGATCGGGTTGGCCCGGAGCGCCTGCGAGGCGCGATCCAGCGTGCTCGCGATCGCCGCGCCCTCGCGGGCCACGAACGCCCGCGCCCCCGCGTCGAGGGACGGCGCGTCGGCGATCTTGGGGACGGCGCCCGATGTCCGCGGCGCGCCGGCCAGGCGCTCCAGCTCGCCGGAGAGGGCTTCGGCCTTGACCGTGTCGGCGTCGGTCCAGCTCAGCACGGCGCGAATCAGGATTTTGAGGTCGTCGACGGCCCGGATGGCGACCTGCTGGGTCTGGGGGTCCCAGGTGAGCCGGTTCTCGCGGACCGCGCGCACCAGGGCTTCGAGGCCCGCAGCAGCCCGCGCGATCAGCGCCTTGTTGGCCATGAGCGCGCTCCCCCGGAGGGCCCGGGCGAGCTTCAGCATCTCATCGACCGGGGGTGGGGTGGTGGCACCGCCAGCCAGCGCTCCATCCAGACGCTCGAGATACTCCCCCGCCTCCAGGGCGAAGAAGTCCGTCATCCGGTGGGGGCCGGTGGGGGGCGTCGGCGAGCTCATCGGGGAACCAAAATAGCGCCGTCGATCAACTCACGCATCCGTCTGACGGCCCCTTCCAGACCCCAGAACACCGCGTTGCTGACGATCGAGTGGCCGATATTGAGCTCCTCGAGTCCTCGGAGGGCGGCCACCGGGCGGACGTTCAGGTAGGTGAGCCCGTGCCCTGCGTGGACGGCGAGTCCCGCGGCCCGTGCGTGCTCCGCCGCCTTCTGAATCTGCGTCAGGGCCCGGCCGCTCTTGCGCCAGGTGTGTGCGTAGCGGCCGGTATGGAGCTCGATCGCCGGCACCCCCAGCTCCGCCGCGCGGTCGATGGTCCGCGGATCAGGGTCGATGAAAAGGGAGACGCGAATGCCGGCGTCCTGGAGCCGTTCGATGGCCCCCGACAGTCGCCGGTCCCGCGCCTTGAGGGCGAGGCCACCTTCGGTGGTGACCTCCTGCCGGCGCTCCGGGACGAGCGTGGCCTGATGGGGGCGGAGCTTCGCCGCGACGCGCACGATCTCCGGGCTGGCAGCGAGCTCGAGGTTCAGGGTCAGCCCGGGGCGGGCGGCGAGGCCCTTCACGTCGGCGTCCTGTATGTGGCGCCGGTCCTCACGCAGATGGACGGTGATGCCGTCCGCGCCGCCGGCGAGCGCGTCGGCGGCCGCGCGCACCGGATCGGGCTCGTCGGTCTTCCGCGCTTCGCGGATGGTCGCCACGTGATCAATGTTGACGTAGAGGCGCATGAGTTCTTACCTTCGGTGCAGTTTCCACCCACCGGGGCCACGTCGTGAACCGAACCCTATTGATCGTCCTGCTGGCTCTAGGCGCCGCATGCTCGCACTACCGGTCCGGAGACGTCCCCGAGCCCAAGTCCCCCAACCTGACGCTGGCCCGGTTCCTGGATGCCGTGAAGGCGAAAGATACGCGAACCATGGCGGGGCTCTGGGGCAACGAGGACGGTCCGTGGCACAAGGTCCCGGAAACGTATCGCGACAGCGTGATGAAAGCATTTCAGATTTTCCTGCGCCACGACACGTATAAAGTCCTGGACGGACCGCTCCAGACGAGCAGCAACAGCTCCGTCATGACTTTTCATGTCGAGCTGCAGGCGCCCCAATGCACGCGCAGCCAGCCCTTCGACGTCATCAAGACCAAGGCCGGCGGGTGGCTGATGTACAATGTGCACCTGGAGGTCGAAAGTACGATCGTCCCGCACTGCCCGAAGCAGTAGGGAACTCTCGCTGGGCCATCGACGTTCTACTCCGTGAGTTCCAGCAGGATTCCGGCGGTGGCCTTGGGGTGGACGAACGCGATGCGCCTGCCACCCGCGCCGCGGCGGGGAACTTCGTCGACGAGCCGGTACCCGGCTTCCCGGCAGCGGGCGAGTGCCTGATTCAGGTCTTTGACCCGGTAGCAGATGTGATGGATGCCGGGACCACGCTTTTCGAGGAACGCCGCGATGGGGCTCTGCGGGTCACGCGCCGCCAGGAGCTCGACGTCGACCTCGCCGAAATGGAAGTGCACAATCTCAGCGCCGTCGGCCGTTTCCGGCGCAGACGGTTCGAGGCCCAGGACCTCCCGATAGAACCGGGCGGCTTCGGCCAGGTCGCGGACCGCGACCCCCACGTGGGCGATGCGCTGTGACGTGTCGTCCATGGCGACAGGAACTTAACGGTTTTGAGGAGAGTGGAGAGCAATGTCGGATCTGACGCAGGTTACGGACGACACCTTTGCGGGTGAAGTGGAACAACAGAAGGGCCTGGTGGTGGTCGATTTCTGGGCTACCTGGTGCGGCCCCTGCCGCATGGTGGCCCCGATCATGGAGCAGATCGCCGGGCAGTATGCGGGCAAGGTCAAAGTGACCAAGCTGGACGTGGACGCCAACCAGAAGACCGCCATGCGCTTTAACGTTCGGTCGATTCCGAGTATTCTATTCTTCAAGGACGGGGCCCACGTGGACACCCTGGTCGGTGCCTACCCCAAGCCCGTGTTCGACGAGAAGATCACGCGCCACATCGGGTAACCATCCAGGCGGAGGTCCATGCGAGCCAGCACCGCCCGACTCACGAATTCGCCGGTGCGCCTCGCGGACCTCCGCTTCCCGCAGGTGGATCAGCTCATCCACCGCACCCGCCTCGCATTCATTCACCTCGACAACCTGCTGAGTTACGCGAAACGCGACCGCGATGGCCGCGTCGACGGCTACCTCTGCGCTCACGTGCCGGACGGCTGCCTCCTGCTGTTCTTCCGGAAAGGCGATCCGGTCAACGCGGCCGCCTTCGAAGTCTCGGGACGCGAAGTCATCACCATCGCCGAGGCGCTGCGCCGCATGCGCGCCGAGACGGAGCGGGGCGATCTCACCTACTGCGCCGCGCCCATGGAGCAGCTGGCGTGGATGTATCAGTCGTGCGCCGTGCCTCCGCAGCCGCGCGTCGTCGATCCCGGTCAGCCGGCGGCGCTGTTTCCCGTCCTGCGAGAAGAAAAAGTCACCGGAGTACTCGAGTTCATCTCCAATGGACGCGTCTCCTACGTCCGCCTCGATGACGGGAAGTTCGTCGGCGGGTATTTCTGCGAAAAACCGGAGGAGATGCCGGTCCCGCGGTTCTTCGAGTCGCTCTTCAAGCCGTTGCCCGACGGATCCGATCCCGCGCTCGCCGCGTGCGTGTTTCCCTACGTCGCCGACCTGCCGGCGCAGGCGCCGCACGCGCTCATCAACACCTACCGCGAGCTGTACTGGCGCATCGTCGACGCCGTGGAGCAGGAGTTTCCAGAGGAGGGGAAGAAGCGTGCCCAGCGGGTCTCCTCCTCGCACCAGCACGCCCACAAGGCGCTGGGGAGCATCGGCGTCCCGCGCGGCACCGAAATCCCGGACGCGGTGGTCCGGCCCGACGAGCTGGCGACCGCGCTCGCGGCGTGGGGGAAGGAGCTGCTCGACTCGGTCGAGATCATGATGCCGGGCACAGCGGTCAAAGTCCTGCGCGGCGCCACGCGCGAGCACCGGTACGTGCTGCAATCCGCCGGGTTCTACGACGGGCTCCCCTGGTCGGTGACCTGGTGACGTGGCGGGTACGCTCTACGTCGTCGCCACGCCCCTCGGGAACCTGGGCGACCTCTCACCCCGGGCCGCGCAGACCCTGAAGTCGGTCGCGCTCGTCGCGGCCGAAGACACCCGCCACAGCCGTCCCCTCCTGACGCACGCCGGCAGCTCCGCCGAGCTGGTGTCCTTTCACGCGCACTCCGATGACGGGGACCTGCACCGCCTCCTCGAGCGGCTCGCCGGGGGCCAGGACGTTGCGCTGATCACCGACGCCGGCACGCCCCTCATCAGTGACCCGGGTGTCAGCCTCGTCGCCGCCGCGCGCGACCGAGGCATCCCGGTCGTCACCATCCCCGGTCCCAACGCCGTGGTCGCCGCGCTCGCCGTCGCCGGACTGCCCGCCGACCGGTACACGTTCCTCGGCTTTCTGCCGCGAAAGGGCGGGGACCGGAAACGGCTCCTCGCGAGTGTCGCCGAGAGCCCGTGGACCGTGGTGCTCTTCGAATCGCCGCTGCGCGTCGGCGGGCTGCTCGAGGATCTCGCCCTCGTGTGCGGGGGCGAGCGGCGGGCGGCGGTGGCGAGAGAGCTGACCAAGATCTTCGAAGAGACGAAAAGCGGGACCCTGGCTGAGCTGGCGGGTTACTACGCCGATACCCCTGCGCGCGGAGAAGTGACCGTGGTAGTGGCCGGAACTGGACGGGACTCAGGGCCAAAGGTCGAGGCGCAGGTCCCCGACGTCGCGGAGCGGGCGCGGGAGCTCTTGGCCGAGGGGTTGTCACGCCGGGATGTCGCAGATCGGGTCGCCCTGGAAACGGGAATTCCCCGAAACACCG
>DATBCM010000523.1:0-12756 GCA_036270455.1 Gemmatimonadales bacterium
CTCCGGGGTCAGATGGGTCTGCAGTCGCTCGTTCATACGGTCTCCATACGGGGGCTTCGAAATCCCGGTTTCACTCCCGGGCGCCCTCCAAATAGACCCGCAACTCGTTACGCGCCCGGTGGATATACGTCTTCACCGTGCCCAGGGGAAGGTCAAGCATCTTGGCGATTTCCTCGTAGGAATGGCCTTCCACGTGACGTAGCAGAATGCACGACCGGTATTCGGGTCTCAGGCGCCCGATGGCTCGTTCGATGGCGCCCCCGAGCTCGCGGGACTCGACCTCGTCAAGCGGGCTCTCGGTCTGGTCGCCGAGCTGGGGCGCGCTCGCGTGCATTTCCTCCGGCGAGCGGGCGCTGGGGGAGCCGTCGAGGGAGAGGGTGTCGATCTGCCGGCGGCGCAGATGATCGATGGCCGCATTGTTGGCGATCTTGAAAATCCACGACGAAAACTTGTACTCGGGCTTGTAGCTCTTGATGGCGTTCAGGACCTTGATGAAGGTTTCCTGCGCCAGGTCCTCGGCCAGCGCGCGGTCGCGCACCATGCGGTAAATGAGCGAAAACACCGGCCGTTCATACCGGTGGACCAATTCGCGGAAGGCGGGCTCATATCCGTCGCGAGCCCAGCGCACCACGTCCTGGTCGCTGGCGCCCGTCAGGTCGTTCGGCCTATCTTTTCCGCCTATGGCGCCGCCTCCTCAGTCGGATGTGATGCGCGCGAGGGTGGGGGCAGAAGGCAAGCGCTCTTACGTTCGCGCGGCCTTCACCGCGATCGCCCCCCGGTACGACTTCCTCAATCATCTGCTCAGCCTCAACATCGACCGCCGCTGGCGCCGCCGCGCCGTAGTCCGGCTGGACTGGCAGCGCCGCCCTGATGGACTCTACCTGGACCTCTGCGCCGGCACGCTCGACCTCGCGGCGGCCATGGCGTCAGCCCCCGGGTTCCGTGGACGGGTGGTCGGGGCCGATTTCGTGATTCCCATGCTGGAGCGGGGACGCGGCAAGTCCATGGCGGTCCGCCCCGTCGGCGCCGACGCCCTGGAGCTGCCGTTCCCCGATGCGGGATTCGACGGCGCGCTGGTGGGCTTCGGGGTGCGCAATCTCGCGGATCTAGACCGGGGACTCGCCGAGGCCCACCGGGTGCTCAAGCCGGGGTCCCGCCTGGTCATTCTGGAGTTCACCACGCCGCGCTTCGCACCCTTCCGGGCGGCCTATCTCTTCTACTTCCGGCGGCTTCTGCCCCTGATCGGCCGCGCGGTGTCGAAACATACGGACGCCTATACCTACCTGCCAGAGTCGGTGCTCAATTTTCCCGATCCCGACACGCTTGCCAGACATCTGGAGGCACGGGGCTTCCGCGACGTGCATTACGAACTCCTGACCGGCGGCATCTGCGCCATCCACTATGGCACTCGATAACCTGCGGGACTTTCTGGCGGCGCTGGATACGGCGGGCGAGCTGGTGCGCGTGCGCCACCCGGTGTCCGTCGATCGTGAGATCACCGAGGTGGCCGACCGGTGCATGAAGTCAACGGCGGGCGGTCCCGCGCTCCTCTTCGAGCACCCGATGCTGACGTCCGGCGGGGCGTCCCCACATCCCGTGGCGGTGAACCTGTTCGGGTCCGAGAAGCGGATGTGCCTCTCGCTCGGCGTCTCGGAGCTCGACCAGATCGGGGAGCGGGTGTCAGAGCTCGTGAACCTCAAGGTCCCCGATGGCCTCCTCGGCAAACTCGCGATGCTCCCCAAGCTCGCGGAGCTGACGAAGTTCCCGCCCCGGAGTGGGGGCGCGAGCCCCGCGTGCCAGGACGTGGTGCTCCAGGGATCGGACCTCGACATGGGCCGCCTGCCCGTGCCGATTTGCTGGCCCCAGGATGGCGGACCATACATCACGCTGCCCCAGGTCGTGACTCGGGATCCCGGGACTGGTGCGCGCAACGTCGGGATGTACCGGGTGCAGGTGCTGGGCCGTGACTCGCTGGCCATGCACTGGCAGCGCCACAAGGTCGGCGCGGCGCACTGGCGCGAGATGGCGGCGCGGGGGGAAACCATGCCCGTCGCTATCGTCCTCGGCGGCGACCCCGCGAGCATCTACTCGGCCTCGGCGCCGCTGCCGCCCGGCATCGACGAATATCTGTTTGCCGGATTCCTGCGCCGCGAGCCGGTCCGGCTCTCGAAGTGTGTGACCTCCGATTTGGAGGTGCCGTCTGAGGCGGAGCTGGTGATCGAGGGCGTGATCGACCCCAGAGAGCCTCTGGTCATGGAGGGCCCCTTCGGCGACCACACGGGGTTCTACTCCCTGGCCGACCTCTACCCGCGCGTGCAGATCACGGCCATTACGCACCGCAAGGATCCGATCTGGCCGCACACGATCGTGGGCCGTCCTCCCATGGAGGATTTCTGGCTGGGCCACGCCACGGAGCGGATCTTCCTGCCTCTGCTCAAGCTGACGTTGCCCGAAGTGGTCGACATGCACATGCCCGCCGAGGGGATTTTTCACAACCTGGTGTTCGTGAGCATCGACAAACAGTTCCCGGGGCAGGCGTACAAGGTGATGAATGGGCTCTGGGGGCAGGGGCTGATGTCGCTCGCCAAGGTGATCGTCGTGGTGGACAAGGACGTGAACGTGCGCGACCCCAAGGAGGCCTGGTGGGTGGCGCTGAATCACATCGATCCGGAGCGGGATGTCCGCTTTTCCATGGGGCCCATCGACGTGCTCGACCATGCGAGCCGTGAGTTCACGTACGGATCGAAGATGGGGATCGACGGGACGCGGAAATGGAAGGAAGAGGGATTCCACCGCGACTGGCCCGACAAGATCGTGATGGACCCCGCGACCCAGGCGAAGGTAGACGCGATGTGGAGGGAGCTTGGCATCTCCATCCCGTGAAGGGCAGACGCTGGGCGGCGATTCACTCCTCGTCCGGTACGCCAACTTCGTCCGCCTTCCGCACACCGTCTTCGCGCTGCCCTTCGCCCTGATCGGCGCGGTCGCCGCCTCCTGGGTGGCGCCGGTGTCGTGGCTGCAGGTGGTCCTGGTGGTGATTGCCTTCACGGCGGCCCGGTTCGTGGCGATGGGCTTCAACCGCATTGCCGACCGCGACCTGGACGCGAAGAACCCGCGCACCGCGTCCCGGGACATCCCCCAGGGCCGAATCAGCGTGCCTGAGGCCTGGGTCTCCGTGACGCTCGCCGCCCTGGTGTTCGAGGCGGCCGCCTGGGTCCTCAATCCCTTGTGCTTAGCGCTCTCTCCCATCGCCCTCGTCGCGATCACCGGTTACAGCTATACCAAGCGCTTCACCTGGTCCTCTCATCTCTGGCTCGGCCTGGCCGACGCCATCTCGGGGCCCGCGGGCTACCTCGCCATCACGGGGAGGTGGAGCGAGCCCTGGTGGGTTCTGCCGGTGCTCGCGCTCGTGGTGACGGCCTGGGTCGGCGGGTTCGACATTTTCTACGCTCTCGAGGATGAGGAATTCGATCGCCGGGAAGGGCTCCACTCGGCGGTGGTTCGCTTCGGGAGGGGCCAAGCGATTTTCCTGGCCAAGACGCTGCATGGGCTCGCCATTCTCGCCCTGGTGGCCTTCGGGCTCGGCGCTGGATTCCACCTGCCGTTCTACATCGGCGTCGGGATCGGAGCGGCGCTCATTGTGTGGGAACATCAGCTCGTGAAGCCGGGGGACCTGTCGAAGCTCAATGCAGCGTTCTTTACCATGAACGGCATCATCTCAATAACGATCTTCCTGGGCGCATTCGTGGATCGGATCGTATGAAGAAGAAAATGCACCGGCAGCCGGGAGCCGTTCGTTCCGAGAAGGGGAGACGTCCGGTGCCACGGCACGTACGGCTCCCGGCTCACGGCCAACCGCCTCGGCACCCAGTCCGTACCCCGACTGCAAACCGGAGAGGGAAGTAGTGGACCGCCTGCCCGTGACGCTCGCGATTACCGGTGCTTCGTGGGCGCCGTACGCCGTACGGCTCCTCGAGGTCTTCGCGAAAAATCATGTGCCGACCTGGCTGCTCATCTCGTCGCATGGCTGGCGGCTGCTCACGGAAGAGTGTGGAGTGAGGGATGATCGCGAGCTGACCAAGGCGACGGGCGGGGACTGGTCCTCGGTCAAGGTGTTCGACGACAAGGACCGCGGAGCGTTGCCGGCGTCGGGCTCGGTGAAGAGCGCGGGGATGGTGATTTGTCCTTGTTCCATGGGGACCGTGTCGGCGGTCGCGCATGGCACCAGCCGGTCCTTGATCGAGCGCTCGGCCGACGTGGCGCTCAAGGAGCGGCGGCCGCTGATCCTGGTGCCGCGGGAAACGCCTCTGTCCCTCGTCCATCTCCGAAACCTCACACTGGCCACCGAAGCGGGGGCGTTGGTGCTCCCGGCCGCTCCGGGGTTCTATCACCGCCCCGAGAAGGTGAGCGACCTCGTGGATTTCATCGTCCAGCGGATCGTCGACCATCTGAAACTCGACATTCAGCTGGCGCCGAGGTGGGGGGGATGAGGCTGGGGATCATTTCGGACACACACAATCTGCTTCGCCCCGAAGTGCTCGAGGTTTTTTCTCAGGTCGATCACATCCTTCATGGCGGTGATGTCGGAGACGCCGAGATTCTGATTCAGTTGGAGGCGGTCGCGCCCGTGACCGCAGTGTTCGGCAACACGGACGGCTCCAAGATGCGGAGCCGGCTCCCCAAGGTGGCCCAGGTCCAACTCGACGGCTTCGACATCGTGGTGACGCATGGCGACCAGCTGGGTCGTCCCACGCCGACGCTCCTGCATGAGGCGTTTCCCAGGGCCGAGATCATCGTCTTCGGGCACACGCACACGCCGGTGCTCGAGCTGGTGGACAAGACGGTGACGGTGATGAACCCGGGGTCGGCGGGGCCCAGGCGCTTCGATCGGGCGGCGCCGTCGGTGGGGATCATGGAGCTCGAGCCGGGCATTCCGCCGAGGGCGAGGCTCGTGCCTCTTAACGTTCGATGAGCCGTTCTATCCGCCGGTCAGGAACCAGCCAGATCAGCGCCACCACCACATAGATGATGTCGGAGAGCCAGGGACGGACGAAGGCCAATGGGACGGCGGCGGCGTACAGAACACTGGATCCCTTGCCCTTGAGATCCTTCCCGATGGCTTTGGCCAACATCGAGTGCGTGCCTTCGGCCCTCACGATGGCCGTTTGGAGGATAAGCCAGGCCAGGCCCGGCATCAGGAGTGACGCCCCGTAGAGCGCGGTCGGGACGGGCGCCATGGGGTTCTTCCCCATCCACCACGTGGTAAATGGCACGAGAGACAACCAGAACAGCAGATGCAGGTTAGCCCAGAGTATCCCGCCCGTGACCTTGTGGGCGGCGTGGAACAGGTGATGGTGGTTGGCCCAGTAGATCCCCAGGTACACGAAGCTCAAGGCGTAGCTGCCGAGCACCGGCAACACAGGTGCAAGGGCTTGGAGCGAAGCACCCTCCGGAACCCGGAGCTCGAGCACCATGATGGTGATCAGGATGGCGATGACGCCGTCGCTGAATGCTTCGAGTCGCGTTTTGCCCATCAGGCCGCAACCGATCGCCGACGCCCGCGGTTCAGCACGAAAAGCTCCAGTGAGCGAGTTCAGCCAACAGGAACACCAGCGGAGCCGTTCCTTGAACGAGCGCACCACGTTTCAGGGCCGGCGCGGACGCGACCAGCACCAGCGCCGCGCCCAGCATGGACAGGCAGCTCCACGTGGCGAGAGTCAGCCCCTGGGCGGGGCGTCCCGCCAGCACCAGGGCGAGCCCCGCGAAGACGCCGAGCGCCAGGAACAGGTTGTAGAACCCCTGATTGAATGCGAATAACGCGGTCGCTTGCGATTGCTCGGGCGTTTGACGAAATCGCGCCCGCACGGTCGGCGTGGTCCACCAGAGGCTTTCCATACAGAAGATCAGGACGTGAATTGCCGCGGCAAGGATCCCTGCCAGCCACATCACGACAAGCATCGCGGAACCTCCAGAAGAGCAACGGGTCGCACGGCTACCCCTGGCACCACGGACACATGGTGGTGGCCCGGGCGTCGATCGAGTGCGTCGTGACCAGACGGTGCCCGCAGCGCCGGCACGGTTCGCCGCCGCGGCCATAGACGTTGAGCCGGAGCTGGTAGCTCCCCGGCTGGCCGGTGCCGGTGCGGTAGTCCCGGAAGGTCGTTCCCTCCGCCTGAATGGCCCGATTCAGGATCGCCACGATCGCCTTGTGAAGAGCCCGTGTTTCCCGCTCGGTGAGAGATGCGGCGGGACGTGACGGATCGATGCGGGCGCTGAACAGCGCTTCATTCGCATAGATATTCCCGACGCCCACCACCCGCGCCTGATCCATGATCACCTTCTTCACCGCGGCGCGACGTCCCGACAACTGCTCGCCGAGTTGAACTGGCGTGAACCTGGGATCCAGTGGCTCGGGACCGAGCCGGGCTTCGTACTTCTCCCAGCCCTTCTCGTCGAGGAGCCAGACGGACCCGAACCGGCGGACGTCGCGATAGACAAAGCGCGCCCTGGTGCCGAGTTCGCAGATCAGGACCGCGTATTTCTTCTCGTCAGGCGTGAGGGGCCGGTCGTAGACCACCAGCGCGCCCGTCATGCCGAGTCGCACGACCATCCGCTTGCCACCGGCAAGATGAAAGACGGCGTGTTTGGCGCGCCGGGTGATGCGCGTGAAGCGGGCGCCGCGGAGCGTCTGCAGGAGTCGAGGCTTGGAGACCCGGCGCAGGACGTCGGTCTTGGTCAGCGTGACGGCGGTGATGCGCTTTCCCACCAGCCGGGGCGTCAGGTCCCGGACGATGGTCTCGACCTCAGGGAGCTCCGGCACGGGCGATCTCCCGCCAGGCGATGTCCCGACGCCAGTGCAGGCCGGCGAACGACACCTTGCCCGCCGCGGCGCGGCTCTTTTCGGCCGCTTCCGCGATGGTGCGGCCGACCCCGGTGACGTTCAGGACCCGTCCCCCTGCGACTTTCAGAAGGCCGCTCTCATCCCAGGTGGTGCCGGCGTGAAAGAGAATCTGATCGTCGGGCCACTCCGCCGGGAGCGTGATCGTTTCACCGATCCTCGGCGCTTCGGGATAGCCCGGGGCCGCGAGCACGGTCGTCACGGCCGCGGCCACGGGCTCGATCACGTCGCGGTCGGGGCGCCACGTCCCGGACGCGATGGCGGCGAGGTGGGAGGTGGATCCCTTCGGAAGCACCGGGAACACCGCCTGCGTCTCGGGGTCGCCGAAGCGGCAATTGAACTCGATGACGTTCGGGGTGCCGTCACGCGCTACCATCAGTCCCGCGTAGAGCACTCCGGAGTACGGGGCCCCGTCCTGCGCCAGCTGTTTGAGGGTGGGCTCGAGGACTTCCTTGCGCACCCGGGCGAGCAGGCCGGGGCTGGTCAGACCCACGGGTGCGTAGGCGCCCATCCCGCCGGTGTTGGGGCCCTCGTCCCCCTCGCGTACCCGCTTGTGATCCTGCGCGGGCGGAAGGATCACGATCCGCTCGCCGTCGGTCAGCGCGAGGACCGACAGCTCCTCGCCCTCCAGGAACTACTCGACCACGATCTCCTTGCCGGCCTCCCCGAGCGCGCCTCCCTCGAGCAGCGCGGTGGCTGCCTCCGAAGCGTCGTCCTTGGTGGCGCAAACAATGGCGCCTTTGCCGCCCGCGAGACCCGACGCTTTCACCACCAACGGCTCGCGGCCCGCCGCGATGTAGTTGAGGGCCGGCTTCAGGGACGTGAAGGTGCCGCTCCTCGCCGTGGGCACACCGGCTCGGACCATCAATGCCTTGGAGTAGGCTTTCGACGCTTCGATCCGCGCGGCGACGGCATTGGGACCGAACACGGCCCGCCCCGTCTTCCGCAGGCGGTCGCCCAATCCGGCGGCGAGGGGCGCCTCCGGCCCCACGACGACGACGTCGATCTTCTGGTCCCGGGCGGCCGTGACCAGGCCGTCCAAGTCGGTGGCGGGGATGGGGAGGTTGGTGCCGAGCTGGGCCGTCCCCGGATTCCCGGGGGCCGCGAACAGGTTTTTCGCCGTGCCGTCGCGCTTCAGGGCCCAGAGCAGGGCGTGCTCGCGGCCCCCTCCGCCGACGACCAGGATTCTCACTTCTTCTTGAACGCGTCCGAGAACGCTTGGGCGGCCCGCCGGGCGCCGTCGACGACGTCCTTGGCCACCGCCTTCGCTTCCTTCATGTAGTGCTCGCGGGCGTCGTCGATGTCCCCTTCCACCGGGCGCTTGTCGGCGTCGGGTCCGCGACGGGTGTACTCGCCCCGGATCACGCGGTCGTAGTTCCCGCCTTCGATCCACCGCTGCAGCTCGGCCGCGCGGATGGTCGAGAAGGGATGACTGCGGCGCAGCACGCTCAGGATCTTGAAGATCCGGTCCAGCGCGCCACCCGATTCCTCGTACTCCTTGGCCTGCACCAGGAAGGTGTTCAGGTCCATTTCCTTCATGTCGCCGCCACCGGCCAGCTTGAGATGCAGGCGCAGCGACGCGTTGGGATCCTGCGACGCGAGGAGCCCGGCCCGGTCACTCGACAGCTCACTCTTCCGGAACCACTCGAGGAGCGCGAGCTCCACGGGCAGCAGCGCGATCCCCGCGAGGAAGGGCAGCGCCGAGAAGCTGACGGAGAGAATGAGGACCAGCACGGTGTGATAGAGGGCGTGGCCGCTCATGACATGGCCCAGCTCGTGTCCCAGGAGCACCCGGAGCTCATCGTCGTCGAGCAGCTTGAGCGACCCCGAGTTCAGCACGATGAAGGGCTTGTCCATCCCGAAGGCGCCGGCATTCACGAAGGGCGTCTGCGACACGAACAACTCGGGCCGTTCGGGCCAGTCGAGTGAGGTCAGGACATCTGTGTACAGCGCATTGAGCCGGGGAAACTGGGTGGGGCCCACCCGCACGGCGTCGGCCTGGAAGATGAGGCGGATGCCGCGCTCACCCAGGAAGCCATAGATCTTTTTCACGACTTCGTCGAAGCCCGGCACCGACCGCAGGGTCTGGAGCGCCGCGCGGTCCGCCGCGTGCTCCCAGGTGACCGGCGCGATCTGGGTAAGGATTTTCCGCTGACGCGGGGCCGGCAGGTTAGTGGGGTCGGTCATTCGGCGCTCCGGAAGATTTTCGGGGTTGCTCAACCTACGCCTATCCGCGGGCGGGGTTTCGAAACTCAGGCTTTACGAGGCGGCCAAGGCCTGTTCCAGGTCCGCGATGAGGTCTTCGGGGTCCTCGATGCCGATGGACAGCCGCACGAGCGAGTCCGTCAGCCCCATCTTCTTCCGCATCTCGACCGGCACGCTGGCGTGCGTCATGGAGGCCGGGTGCCCGATCAGGCTCTCCACGCCCCCCAGGGACTCGGCCAGGGAGAAGATTTCCGTGCCCTGGGCGAACTTCTTGGCCCGTTCCACGTCTCCCAGCTCGAGGGAGAGCATGGCACCGAATCCTTTCATCTGACGGCACGCAAGATCGTGTTGCGGGTGAGAGGGGAGGCCCGGGTAGTAGACCTTCTTGACCTTCGGCTGGTGCGTCAGCCACTCGGCGATGCGGCGGCCGTTCGAATCGTGTTGCCGCATGCGCAGCGGGTAGGTCTTGATCCCGCGCAGGGCCAGCCAGCAGTCCATCGGTCCCGGCACCGCGCCGGAGCCGTTCTGCAAGAAGCCGATCCGCTCCGCCACGTCATCCCGACCGGTGACGAGCATCCCGCCGATCATGTCGGAGTGCCCGTTCAGGTACTTCGTGGTGGAGTGGAGGACGATGTCGGCGCCGTACGCGAGGGGCTGCTGGAAGATCGGGGAGGCGAAGGTGTTGTCGACGGCGAACAGGGCACCGGCCTTCTTGGCGATCTCCCCGGCGGCTTCGAGATCGGTCAGCCGCATCATCGGGTTGGTGGGCGTCTCGACGTAGATCATCCGGGTGGCGGGGGTCAGGGCCTTCCTGATCTCCTCCTCCTCCCCCGTGTCCACGAACGTGAACGTGATCCCCATGCGGGACCAGATGTGCGTCATCGACCGGTGGGTCCCGCCGTACACGTTCTCCCCGCAAACGACGTGGTCGCCCGCGGACAGCAGCTTCAGGATGGCGTCGAGGGCCGCGAGCCCCGAGCCGAACGCGAACCCGTGTCGCCCACCTTCGAGTGCCGCGACGCACCGCTCGAGCGCCTCGCGGGTGGGGTTCTGGGTCCGGGCGTACTCGTAGCCCTTATGCCGGCCCAGAGCCTCCTGGACGTAGGTCGAGGTCTGATAGATGGGGGACATGACCGCGCCCGCGAGAGGGTCCAGGGTCTGTCCCGCGTGTACCGCGCGCGTACCAAAGCGGCGCTGCAGGTCCTTGTCGAAGGCTCGGCTCACAGGCGGAACGTAAGGGCGCCTTCCCCACCGGGCAAGCGAGCCGTACAATAGCGATGATGCCATCGAATAACGGGTTGCACTGCCTGGTGGTGGACGACGAGCCGCGTCTGCGGCGCGTGCTGGTCCGGCTCCTCGAGGGGGACGGATTCGTCTGCCGCGAAGCCGGGTCGGGCGTCGAAGCGCTCGAAGCGCTCGAGAAAGAACCCGTGCCGCTCATGCTGTCCGACGTCCGCATGCCGCTCATGGACGGCGTCGCCCTGCTGCGGGAAGTGACGCAGCGGTGGCCCGACACCGCGGTCGTGATGGTGACCGCCGTTGCCGACGTGGACAGCGCGGTCAACTGTCTCCAGCTCGGCGCGCTCGACTACGTCGCCAAGCCCTTCCACCTGGACGAGGTCCGCGCCCGGGTGACCCAGGCGCTCGACAAGCGCCGTCTGCTCCTCGAGAACAAGAACTACCATCGCCAGCTCGAGGAACGGGTGGAGGTCCAGGCCCGGCGCCTCGAGGAGATGTTCCTCGAGGGGGTCGAGATGATGGCCGACGCGCAGGAAGCGAAGGACCCGTATCTCCAGGGGCACTCGCTGCGGGTGGCCGAGTATGCGACGCGGGCAGGAGGGGTGCTGGGTCTCGATCAGGCACAGCAGGCCACCCTGTTCCTCGGGGGACGGCTGCACGACGTGGGGAAGATCGGCGTCCGCGAGGAGGTTCTGCATAAGCCGGGCAAGCTGACGGACGAGGAGTACCGCCACATCATGTCCCATCCGGTGGTGGGAGCGCGGATGCTGGCCCGGATGCTCCGGGACGAACCGACGGCCCTGGCCATCGTGCGCTCGCACCACGAGCGGTTCGACGGCAAGGGGCTGCCCGACGGCCTCGAGGGCGACCAGATCCCGCTGCCGGTGCGCCTGGTGTCCGTGGCGGACTCCTTCGACGCCATGACCAGCGCGCGCCCGTATCGTCCGCCTCTCCCGGTGGCGCACGCCATCGACGAGCTCCACCGCATGAGTGGGAAGCAATTCTGGCCCGACGCGGTCAAGGCGTTCCTGACCGCCTTCCCGGATGCATCCCGGCTTCCCATCCCTACGCCGTCGCCCGCCGGCGGCAACGGCTCGGGGCACTAGACCCCTTATCTTTTGGTTCATGTCGAACACGCTGATGGTGGGAGTGTCGGGAATTCGGGGGATCGTGGGGACCGATCTCACGCCGGAGAATGTTGCGCGCTATGCGGCGGCGTTCGGAGTGTGGGCGAAGAACGGCAGAGGTCAGGGGTCAGGGGCCAGACGGACCAAGGTCGTCGTCGGGCGGGATGCCCGAACGTCCGGACCCATGCTGCAGGCGGCGGCGGTGGCCGGGCTGCAGTCAGTCGGGGTGGACGTCGTGGATATCGGGCTGACGACGACGCCCACCATCCAGCTGGCCGTCGAGCACCACCGCGCCGCGGGGGGGATCATCCTCACCGCGAGCCACAACCCGATCGAATGGAATGCCCTCAAGTTCGTCGGGGCGGACGGCATTTTTCTTGATACGGAAAGTGGGGCTCGGGTCCGGGACCTCGCGGCCGGGGACTCCCTGCCACGGGCCGACTGGTCCGCGATCGGGCGGGTGTGGGGAGATGACGCGTCCATCACGCGTCATCTCGACGCGATCCTGAAGCTCAAGGCCATCGACGTGCGCGCCATCAAGAGACGGCGTTTCCGGGTGGCGCTCGACTGCGTGCGGGGAGCCGGTGGCGCCATCATGCCGGAGCTGCTCGAGCGGTTGGGGGCCCAGGTGGTCGCCATCAACCTGGAAACGGATGGCCGCTTCCCCAGGCCCCCGGAACCCATCCCGGCGAACCTGACCGCGCTGGGGCGGCTGGTCCGGTCCAAGAAGGCCGATGTGGGACTGGCCGTGGACCCGGATGTCGACCGGCTGGCCCTGGTGGATGAGAAGGGGCGCGCGATCGGTGAGGACTACACGCTCGCGTTCGCGGTCCGGGCCTTGCTCGGCAAGCGGAAGGGCCCGAAGCGGAAGCTGGGACCCGTCGTCGTGAACCTTTCCACGTCCCTCGTGGTTGATGACGCGGCGAGAGATGCGGGGGTCGAAGTGATGCGGGCGCCGGTGGGGGAGGCCCACGTTGCCCGGATGATCCTCTCGAGCAAGTCGCCGATTGGAGGGGAAGGGAACGGGGGCGTGATGTATCCCGCCCTCCACGCCGGGCGGGACGCTCCGCTGGCGGCGGCGATGGTGCTGGCTCTGCTGGCGCGGGTCCGGCGGCCGGTCAGTGAGATCGTCGGCGCGCATCCGCGCTACGTGATCGTAAAGGGCAAGGTTCCGCGGGGAGCTCAGCTCGATCGCGTCTATCAGGCGCTCAGGTCCCGGTTCCCGGATGCGGGCGTGAACACGGACGACGGGTTGCGGCTGGCGTGGAGCGATCGCTGGCTCCACGT
>DATBCM010000524.1:0-2405 GCA_036270455.1 Gemmatimonadales bacterium
AATCGAGCGGACCGGCGAGCAGGACAGCTGGCCTCCCTATCACACCAACAAGCCCGGACTGTCATCGCAGCTCGGCGACCTCACCGGACTCACCGACCTCGCCCCTCCACGGCGGTTCGAGCTCGCGCCCTACATGGTCACGAAGAACGTTTCCGTGACGCAGGGGAGCGGGTTTGGGCGCGGTCAGCAGGCGAGCCTGGGAGCGGATTTCAAAGTGGCGGTGGCGTCAAACCTGACCCTCACCGGCACGGTGAACCCGGATTTCGGCCAGGTGGAATCGGACCCCGCGGTCCTCAACCTCGGCGCCTTCCAGACCTTCTTTCAGGAGCGCCGGCCCTTTTTCGTGGAAGGGAACGGCCTCTTTCAGTTCAACGTCGATTGCAGCCAAGTGAACTGCAGCGGGGAAGAGCTGTTCTATTCCCGCCGCATCGGAGCCACACCCACCCTCGGTGACGGCACCGGAGCGACGACCATCCTCGGCGCCGGCAAACTCACCGGCCGCCTGCCGGGCGGACTCAATCTTGGCGTGATCGATGCCGTGACCCAGCACGAGACGGGCCCCGGTGGGCTCACCACCGAGCCCGGCGCGAATTATGGCGTGATCCGCGTGACGCAGGATCTCCGGGACGGTAACAGTGGCGTGGGGTTCATGTTCACGGGGGTGAATCGGCAGGTCGATTCTGTGAGCTCCTCCAGTTTGGCACGCAGTGCCTATGTCGGCGCGCTCGACGCCCGGCACCGGTTCCTCAACAACCGGTACGAGATCTCTGCCTCGGTAGACCTGAGCCAGGTGAATGGGTCCCCGGCGAACATCACCGCCCTGCAGACAGATGCCGTCCACTACTTCCAGCGCCCCGGTGGGCCCCTGCACGTGGACTCGGCCGCGACCTCCCTGTCGGGAGATGCCGAAGAAGTGCACATCGGGAAGGTGTCGGGGTCGATCATGGGCGAGACCAGCTACCTGCGCCGGTCTCCGGGATTCGAGGTCAACGACCTCGGGTTCCTGTACCAGGCCGACCAGCAGAGCTGGAACAACTGGATGGGAATCTTCTGGCGGAAGCCGACGAAGATCTACCAGCAGCTGCAGTGGAACTTCAACTGGTGGCAGTGGTGGAGCGCCGCGGGCATGTCCACCGAACGCGCCGCGAACACCAATTTCCACGTGAAGCTCGCGAACATGTGGTGGGTGCACGCCGGCGGGACCTATGGCCAGCTCGGCGCCACCTGGTGCGACCGCTGCGCGCGCGGCGGTCCCGCGGTACGGCAGGATCCCTACCTCGCGCCCTGGTGGGGCTTCCAGGGGGACGACCGGCACAAGCTGATCCCGTCTTTCTTCTCGAACATGTTCTTCGGGGATGCAGGCCACAATTCGTCGATCAATCTGCAGCCCCAGCTGACCTACAACGCCTCGACCCGGCTCAACGTCTCAGTGGGAGCGAACATCACGACGCAGCACGCCGACAATCAGTGGTTCGGACAATTCGACACCCTGCTCGCCACCGGACAGCAGCACTACACGTTCGCGCATCTGGATCAGCGGACGCTCAGCCTGACGGCCGACATCGGCTACACGGTGACGCCCAACCTCTCGGTGCAGTGGCATATCGCGCCGTTCATGACGCGCGGGAACTACTCGAACATTCGCGAGCTCGCGAACCCCGGGTCGGCGTCGTACGACGGTCGCTATCAGCCGTACGCCGATACGTCGGTTTCGAATCACCCGGGCGGACTCGATTACAAGCAGTTCAACTCCAACCTGGTGGTGCGGTGGGAGTACCGGCCGGGCTCCACCATCTTCGTGGTCTGGACGCAGGGGCGGAACAAATTCCTTCCGTTCGCCGACGGCGCCGGCCTGAACGACGATTTCAACAACCTGTTCCGCCTGCACCCGGATAACACGTTCCTCATCAAGGCCTCGTACTGGCTGAATTGGTGAGAGGGGCGCCGCGGAAACCCAGCGGGCCCATGGCTCGTCTGGAGGGGTAGAGTTCGGGTGCGCGGGGTATAACATCCTGCGTCCCGAACCTCCCCCGGAGCCGTCCCCGTGCTGAAGACGAACAAAGGTCAACCCTTCCTCGCTGCCTTCGTGGTGGCGGGGATTTTTGCGTGCAGCCATTCGGTCACCCTCGTCACCGCGCCCGCGCCGAATCACTTCCCTGGCAATTGCATGGCGGCGGGCACGCCCGGTGCGCCACGCGACTCGATCCGCGTCGTCGAGGACGGGCCGGTCTCGAGTCAGGATGCTCCCGTGCCACGGACCGGCGCCGAGCGGATCGCCTTCGGACTCGCCTACGAGACGCTGGTCTCCGTCGATTGCCAGGGAACTCTGATGCCCGGCTTGGCCGCGTCCTGGCGCAACATCGACGACGCGATGGTGTTTGTGCTCCGGAAGGACGCCCGCTTCT
>DATBCM010000525.1:0-5379 GCA_036270455.1 Gemmatimonadales bacterium
CCGACGCCGTTCTCGTTAACCCCGGGCTCACGCCCGGGGTCAGGTGCGGCAACGGACTCTATCTGGTGTTCATGACCCCGGGCGCAAGCCCGGGGAAGCTCAGGAGTCCGGGTGTTCGAATTCCAGATTGACGCCCAGTCCGGCGCCGCCCGGACCGGCACCCTCACCCTGCCCCACGGCCAGGTGGAGACGCCGGCATTCATGCCGGTCGGTACCCAGGGCACCGTGCGCGCCCTTTCCCCCCTCGACCTGGCCCAGATCGGCGCCCGGTTGGTCCTCGCCAACACGTATCACCTGCACGTGCGTCCCGGCGAAGAGACCGTCGCGAAGCTCGGCGGCCTGCACCGCTTCATGTCGTGGAGCGGTCCCCTGCTCACGGACTCCGGAGGGTTCCAGGTCTTTTCGCTCGAGGGCCTGCGCACGGTCGACGAGGACGGCGTGGAGTTCCAGAGTCACGTCGATGGAGGCCGGCGCCGGCTCACCCCGGAACGCGCGATGGAGATCCAATGGACGCTCGGCGCGGACGTCGCCATGGCGTTCGATCACGTCGCCCCGGGGCGCGTGGATGCCGCCACCAGCCGAGACGCGCTCGAGCGGACCCTGCGCTGGCTCGAGCGGTGCGCCACGCGACACGCCGCGCTCTCCCAGGACGTGCCGGGACGGCAAACCCTGTGGCCCATCCTGCAGGGCGGCACGCATGCTGATCTGCGACGCACCTCTCTCGACGGCACCCTGTCCCGGGGAGAGTGGACCGGCATCGCGATCGGCGGTCTGTCGGTCGGCGAGCCGAAGATCGAGATGTACGAGACGCTGTCGGAGCTTTCCCCCCGGCTCCCCACCGCCATTCCCCGCTATCTTATGGGCGTCGGATTCCCGGAGGATCTGGTGGAGGGCGTCTTGCGCGGCGTCGACCTGTTCGACTGCGTAGCCCCCACCCGGAACGGGCGGAACGGATCGGCATTCACTGACGACGGCCCGGTCAATATCCGGAACGCCGGCTGGAAGGACGATCCGTCGCCGCTCGACCTCGCCTGCGACTGCGAGACCTGCACCCGGTATTCCCGCGGGTATCTGCGGCATCTCTTCGTGGCGGGCGAGCTCCTGGGCCTGCGATTGCTGTCTCTGCACAACGTGCGGTACCTGATCCGGCTGGCCGGCGCGCTGCGCCGGGCCATCGGGCAGGGGACCGTGGACGCGTGGGCCGCCGAATGGCGGTACCGCTACCTCAACACAGGAACGGGCTGAATCGATGCACGGCATCCTCGCAGTGTTCGCCCCCTCCGGCCAGGCCGGGACTCAGCCGCTCTTCGTGCTGATCATCCAGTTCGCCGCCATCGGCGGCATCCTCTACTTCCTGCTGATCCGCCCCCAGCGGCAGCAACAGAAGAAGCACCAGGACCTCCTCGCGTCGCTGCAGAAGGGCGATCAGGTGGTCACCACCGGGGGTATCATCGGCGAGGTGATCTTCATGAAGGAAAACGAGGTGACCATCAAGAGCGCCGAATCGCGTCTGCTGGTGGCCCGCAGCAACATCACGGCGGTGCTGAACCGGGATGCCGAGGGGGCGGGGGCCAAGAAGTCGTGAGCGTCAGGTCCCTCCATGTCCTCGGCTCTCCCGTCCTGCGCGAGCGCGCCAAGCCGGTGCCGGCCGTGGACGATACGGTCCGCCAGTTCGTCGCGGATCTCTTCGACACCATGCACGCCGCGAAAGGCGTGGGGCTCGCGGCCAACCAGGTGGGTGTGGCCCTGCGCGTGGCGGTGGTCGACGTGGGAGAGGAAGCCCCCGATCCCCTGGTGCTTATCAACCCCGTCGTCACCCCGCGGGGCGACCTGGTCGAGACCGCCGAGGAGGGGTGCCTGTCCATCCCCGAGATCTTCGCCGACGTCGAACGGCCGGTGGACATCACCCTCGATGCACTCGATGGCGAAGGCAGGCCCTACCGGATGAACATCTCCGGGTACAAGGCACGCGCCGTGCAGCATGAAGTCGATCACCTCGACGGCGTTCTGTTCCTGGATCACCTGACCGCCGTGAAGCGCGCGTCCCTCCTGTCCAAGTGGCGCCGGGCGCGGAAGGGACAGACCGGCTACGTGAAAGAAGTCGTTCCGGAGCCGGCGGGCGAGCTCTAGTGCGGGTCGTGTTCTTCGGCACGCCGGAGTTCGCGGTGCCGTCGCTGCTCGCACTGGTCGGTGAAGGATTCGAAGTCGCCGCCGTGGTCACGCAGCCGGACAAACCGAAGGGCCGCTCCCGCTCCACCGTCGTCGCCTCTCCCGTCAAGTCCGCGGCCCTGGCGGAGAGTCTTCCCGTCCTCCAGCCCGAGCGTCCCAAGGATCCCGCATTCGTCGCCCAGCTGAAACTGCTCGCGCCCGACGTCGGTGTCGTGGTCGCCTACGGACACATCCTCACGCCCGAGCTCCTGGCCGTGCCCCTTCTCGGCATGGTGAACGTGCATCCCTCACTCCTTCCCGAGCTGCGCGGCGCCGCGCCCATCGAATGGGCGATTCTGAACGGCCTCCAGAAGACGGGTGTGACCATCATGCAGATGGAAGCGGGACTCGACTCCGGGCCCATCCTGCATCAGATCCCGGATGCGTTGCCCGACGACGTCACTGGAGGCGAGCTCTCCGAGCATCTCGCGGAGGTCGGGGCCCAGGCACTCATCGAAGCGCTGGCCCTGATGGCGGGCGACGGGCTGAAGCCGGTACCGCAGCATCATGACCGTGCGACCTACGCGCCCAAGCTCACCCGAGAAACGGCTCACCTCGCGTGGGACCGGGACGCGGCGGCACTGCGCCGCATCATTCTGGCACTCGATCCCAAACCGTGCGCGTGGACGACGCTCGACGGCCTCGAGGTGAAGCTCTTCGGCGCGAGCCCCGCGGCGGGGGGCGGGGCACCCGGTGACGTGCTCCGCGCGGAGCGCGAGCTGGTCATCGCCACCGGCGCGGGAGCGCTCGCGATTGCGGAAGTGCAGCCCGCCGGAAAGTCGCGTCTCTCCGCGCTCGACTGGATCCGCGGCCGCGGGGTTCGAACCGGACAGCGGATGGTGTGACCACCCACCGGCAATCGGAGCTCCCGCGGCTGCACGCCGTCACCGACGAACGGATCGCCCGCCTGGCCGACCTGGCCGACCGTTCCCGGGCCCTCAGCTCCGCCGGGACCGTGGCACTCCATGCCCGCGGCCACTCGCTTTCCGGTCGCGACCATCTCACCCTCGCCCAGCTCCTCCGGGCCGCCGCACCCGAGCACCTCTTCGTGAATGACCGGCTCGACATCGCGCTGGCCGTCGACGCGACCGGAGTTCAGCTGTCCACCAATGGCCTCTCACCGGCAGAGGCCCGCCGGTTGCACCCGGCCTGGTGGATCGGGATGTCGGTCCATACACCCGAAGAAGCCGCAGCCGCGCAGGCTGGGGGAGCCGACTATCTTTTGGTGGGGCCGGTCTTTGCGACTCCGACGCATCCGGAACGGCGGCCCTTGGGAGTGGAGGGACTGACCCGGTTCACCGGGCTGGGGCTTCCGGTGGTCGCGATCGGCGGAATCAGCCGGGCCAACGCGCGGGACGTGGTAGCCGCGGGCGCCCATGGAGTAGCGATGATCCGCGCCCTCTGGGACGCTCACGACCCCGCTCGCGCGGCGCAGGAGATAATGAAGGAGATAGCGTGGAAATCGTCGTGAACGGAGAGCCCCGCACGGTGGCTGGGGGCGCGACACTCCTGGAGCTCTTGCAGACCTGGGCGCTGGACCCCCGCGCGGTCGTGGTCGAGCACAACCGGAGGATCGTCCGCCGCCCGTCCCTCGGGGACGTGCACGTGGAGCCGGGGGATACGATCGAGCTGGTGCAGTTCGTGGGAGGCGGGTGATGGACACGCCCTTCGCGGTGGGCGGCCGGACCTTCCGGTCCCGCCTGATGATCGGCACCGGCAAGTACCGGGACAACGAGACGATGGTACGCGCCATCGAGGCGACCGGTGCGGACGTCGTCACCGTGGCCGTGCGGCGCGTAGATCTCGACCGCACCGCCGACGGCAGCATCCTCAAGCATCTGGACCCGAAGCGGTTCTTTCTCCTCGCCAACACCGCCGGTTGCTACACGGCCGATGAAGCGGTCAGGTATGCCCGTCTGGCCCGGGAGGCCGGCTTCAATGATTTCGTGAAGCTCGAGGTCATCGGTGATCAGGAGACCCTGCTTCCCGACGTCGCCGGACTTCTCGAGGCCGCCCGCACGCTGGTGACCGAGGGCTTCAAGGTGCTGGCGTACACCAACGAAGATCTCATTACCGCCCTGCGGCTCGAGGAAGCGGGTTGCGCCGCGGTGATGCCCCTGGCCTCGCCCATAGGCAGCGGGCTGGGCCTGCTCAACCCCATGAGCGTGCGGACCATCAAACGCCGCCTCCAGGTGCCCGTGATCGTCGACGCCGGAGTCGGGACCGCGTCGGACGCCTGCGTCACCATGGAGCAGGGCGTGGACGGCATCCTCATGAATACCGCGGTCGCCGCAGCCCGCGACCCGGTCCAGATGGGCCACGCGATGCGGCTTGCCGTCGAAGCCGGGCGCTTCGCCTACCTGGCGGGCCGGATGCCGAAGCGCGAAGTGGCCGTGCCGTCCTCCCCCACCGAGGGTATGCTGGATTAAGGACGCGACCGCGGCGCGGCGCGCGGCGCTCGCGATCCTCCGCGCCGTGGCCCGCGGTGCGCCATTCGATCAGGCGCGGGACCGGGCGGTTGCCGCTCTGGAGACCCGGGACCGCCGCCTCGCGCACGAGCTCGCCGCGGGCGTCCTCCGCCGGCGCGCCGAGTTGGACCGGACCCTGGACCTTTCCCGCGCGGACCCCCGCCTGCACGACGTGCTCCGACTCGGCGCCTACCAGCTCCGGTGGCTGGACCGGGTCCCAGCCCACGCCGCGGTGTCCACCAGCGTCGAGTTGGCTCGCGAGACGGCGGGCGAGGCGGCGAGCGGATACGTCAATCAGGCCCTGCGGCGGCTCGGCGAGCGCCCGTCCGACCCGGCGGACGGGGCCCGCGTGCCGACGCACCCCGAGTGGCTGCTGCACCGGTGGGTCGAGCAGTTCGGCACGCAGGAAGCTCAGGAATTGGCGGACTGGAACGACAGCCATCCGTCCCTTACGGTCCAGGCCGCACGGTGGGACCAGCAGGTCCTCGCCTCGCGCTTCGTCGAGGCGGGGCTGACGGTGGAGCCCGCTCCGTGGGATGCCGGACTCCGCGTCCGCCGCGCCGGACCGGAGGAGCCGCTCGCCCCGCCCAGGTTTCCTGGTTTCGACGCCGGCGGCTTCATCGTGCAGGATGCTTCGGCACAACTGGTCTGCCGGTTCGCCGCGATTCCTCCGGGCGCCCACTGCTACGACGCCTGCGCGGCA